>OMWF01000272.1 GCA_900314665.1 uncultured Actinomycetes bacterium | reverse complement strand
AGCGGCATGCCCTTTTGGATGGGGCCGCCGCCGACGCGTTGCTGCTCAAGGTAGATATCGGGGACGGAGAGCACCGCCATGTCGTTGAGGGTCTTGCCCTTCCAGTACTCGCGGACCTCGCACAGGTCCTTGTAGTCCTGCTCCTCCATGGCCAGGTCGCAGCCGTTTCCGGGCTGGTTGTGGTAGGCGCCGTCGTCCTGCAGCGTCCATGCTCCCGCCTCGATGCTAAAGAGGGGCATGCCGCCGCCCTCCCACAGGGGGTTGACGGACGAGCCGCAGAAGTGCGTGCCCTTGTTGCAGACCAGGACCTCAAAGTCCTCGACGCGGCAGGTCATCTGCTCGAGGACGTCCCGGTACATCTTGTTGATCTTGAGGTAGGGGAGCATGGGGCCGTATTTCTTGTCGGCCTCGGTCATGATCTTGGCACGCTCGGCGTCAGTGAAAATAACGCGGTTACGCACCTTCTCTCGCATCTCTTGCATGCGTTCCGACAACGGCTGCGCCAGGTAGTCAAACATACGCACTCCTTTTCTTGAGATGGGGGGAGGGATTCTTGCTCAACTCGCACTAATAACTTAAGCCCAGCAGTGGCTATCAGCACAATAGAAAGCTTTGGTTAATGTGAACAGGATTTGAGTAAATGATTGGAAGATATCTAAAAAAACTTCTGGCATGCCGTTACAGGTTGGGCTATATACTGAACCGTGTTTTTTTGGTGGAGCGTCCACCGTTGGCCGAGCGTATGCTGCCGGTAAGCTTGACGAGCTACCGGAGGGGGGCTGGGGTTCGCACGGCAGTTTCGGTGGCGTCGTGAGGGTAGCTGGGCGCTCCGTAATACCGCAAATCGAGAGGCAACAATGGGAGGACTGTTCATGTCAGACAACAACGTGAGTCCTGTGCCAACAAGGAAGCAACCGACAGCAGCTAACACCATTGGCGTCTTCATGATGGCGCTCATGGGCATGGCCTTCTCGGTCATTACGCCCGCGATGGGTTCCATCCTCTCGCACTACATGGCTCTTGGCGTGGCCAACCCCACGTACATCAGCACCATGTACTGCATCACGATGGTGCCGGTCACCCTGATCACCGGCGTCATCCTCAACACCGGCAAGGTCAACTACCGGTTCTTTGCCATTCTCGGCAACGTCATGATGCTCATCTTTGGCTGCCTGCCGGCCCTTATCCCGGATCCCAGCTACGGCTTTATGCTGGTCTGTCGTGCCCTCATGGGCGTCGGCCTCGGCTTTGTGACCCCGCTGGGCAATGCCGTGATCCTCAACTGCTATGAAGGCAAGAAGCAGTCGATGTACATGGGCCTGGCCACCACATTCATGAACCTCGGCGGCATCGCCTTCCAGAACATCGGCTCCGTCCTCAACACCATGGGCGGCGCTAACGGCTACCACCTCTGCTTCTGGGGCTACGCCTTCTGCCTGGTGGGCGTTATCGGCTCGTTCCTGATTCCCGAGCCCAAGAAGTTCCAGGCTGCCGCTCCTGCGGCTGCAGCGGGCGACGCGCCTAAGATCAAGGAGAAGATGGGCATCATCCCCATCATCCTGGGCGTCTTCCTCTTCATCTTCAACCTCATGGACTTCCCCATCATGATGTATGCCGGCACTATGCTCCATGTTTCGGGTGCCGAGGCTCTGGCGGGCATCTGCCTCACGTTCTTCACTATCGGCGGTATGATTTCGGGCGCCATCTTCGGTGCCACCTTCAAGGTGATCAAGCGCTTCATCATCGGTGTCGGCTGGATCATCTGCGGCCTGGGCGTTCTCATCGTCTACTTCACCGGCGCCACGGGCAGCTTCATCGGCATCTCCTTCGGCCTGTTCCTGCTCGGCTGGGGCTTTGGCTGGATGTTCCCTGGCATGATGATGCTGGTTGGCATGCGTACCCCGCCAAGCCGCGTCGCCCTGGGCACCGCAATCCTGATGGCCATCATGAACCTGTCCTCGTTCTTCTCCAGCATGTACATGGGTGCCGTCGCTGGCATGGTGGGCGCCGGCCTCGACTCGATCGCCACGGTTCTGCAGCTCTGCCTCAACTGCTCGATTGTCTACATCGTCTGCGGAATCATCTTCTTCGTCTGGCGCGCGTTCCCCAAGGCTCCCGCTGGGCCTGCGCCTGCGGAGCAGAAGTAACGATTTGACGCGCTCCATTCTCCACCTCGGAGCGTGCAAGTAAGAAGGGCGGCTCCTGGCACAAGGTTTGCCAGGGGCCGCCCTTTTGTTGCCGATTGCAAGCTTGCGGAGTAGGGGCGGTGTCGCGGGCTCATCCAGATCTTTCTTATTGGGAGGGTGCAACAAGCAGATATGGGACTCGCGTGTAAGAGCGTGCGGATGAAAAGGTATTCACAAGGCATCTCATTATTTTCGGCATTTGGCACAAGAAAGAAACCACTCTTTGTGATGCTTCCGAGACTCCTCGTCGGCAGAAACAGGTTGGGCTGGGTCCGGACCGCGCGGTCCGGACCCAGCCCGGGGTTGTGGCGGGGGAGAGGCGCTCCCATCCGCCGCACATGCGTGCATCGGCTTGCTTTATGCCTCTGTGCGCTCCTGCTTGCGCGAGCGATAGATAATCGCAGCGCGCTTGAGGTACTTGAACGGGGCCGTCACGCCGCTGAACATGTGGACCAGACGTGTGAACGGAATCAGCGCAAACAAGATCATCCAGCAGATCATGTGGATCTTGAAGGGGATCGGCGTGGCGAGCATCAGGCTCGGATCGGGCTGGAGCAGGAAGATGCGCCGAATCCACGGCATGAGCGTCTCTCGGTACACAAAGCCGCCGTCTGCGTTGGACAGGGTGGCTATGTAGCCGGTGAGAATGGTTGCCACCAGCGCCACGTACATGACCTTGTCCATGCGCGAGGTGTTGGCGCGCATACGCTTGTTGCCGCCAAAGCGCCTCCTGATGAGCATGAACAGACCGACGACCAGCGCCGTTCCGGCCACGCCGCCAGCGCTAAAGGCCAGTATGTGGTACATGTGCTCGGTGAATCCAAAGGCATCAGTCAGGCTCTTGGGAATCAAGAAGCCGCCCAGGTGGCCAAAGAACACAAACAGCAGCGCCACATGAAACAGCGGCGTCGCCACGCGCTCCTGCTTCTTCTCCAAGAACTCGCTCGACTTTGACGTCCAGGTGCGCGTGTAATTCACGCGCCGGATGATGGTTACCGCAATCAGAAGAGTGAGCGAGATATACGGGCACACCGCCCACAGAAAGATGTCT
>OMWF01000026.1 GCA_900314665.1 uncultured Actinomycetes bacterium | reverse complement strand
TCCGCGAGCGCCACAGCTACGTCTGCGAGGTAAACGGCCAGGTAGCAGCCGTCTTCTTCTATCGCTTTGGGCGCGACATCGAGCCCATGTACCGCTCCATCGCTAACGGCAGCTGGATTGGCAACGACACCTACGGCGTGGTTCACCGCCTGGCCGGCGACGGTTCGGTCAAGGGCGCCGGCGCATACTGCCTGGACTGGGCTTTTGCTCAGAGCAACCACCTGCGCATCGACACCCACGGAGACAACCGGGTCATGCAGCACGTGCTGGAGAAGGCCGGCTTCACGCGCTGCGGAACCATCTTTGTCGAGGAGGACGACGACCCGCGGCTGGCATACGAGAAGACCGGTGCCAGTCTGGTCTCGTCCGACGTGCGGGGCAGCGACGACATGCGCATCATCGAGCTGGAAGGCGCCGACAACGTGCGCGACCTGGGCGGCATCGTCGCCGCCGACGGGCGTGCGGTCCGCCCCGGCCTCTTTGTGCGCGGCAGCTCGCTTGAGGGGCTCTCCCCCGCCGACCAGGACCTTCTCTACGGCAAGCGCAACATCTCCGCCATCATCGACCTGCGCACCAGCTGGGAGCGCAAGGCTCGTCCCGACGTGGCCCCTGCCCAGGTCGAGCGGCTGTGGATTCCCTTCTTTGACCAGGACGAGGTGGGCATCGAATATGACCAGCCCATCCCCGGCACCATCAAGCGCGGCCGCGACTTTGCCTGCGACCCCACGGACTTCTACCGCACCATGGCCAACCCGCTCACGGTGGGACAGATGCGGCGCGTGCTGCACACCCTGCTCGACCGCGGCCAGCAGGAGCTGGGCACCTACTACCATTGCAGCGGCGGCAAAGACCGGGTTGGCGTGACAACGTTTCTGCTGCTCACTCTGCTCGGGGTGGACCGCAGCCGGGTGCTTGAGGACTACCGCCTCACCAACGTCTCGCGCGACGCCCACATCCAACCCGTCTACGAGCGCTTCCTGCGGCTTTCGGGCGATGAGGACCGGGCTTGGCAGATCACCAACGCCCATCGGGCAAAGTCCGAGAACATCGAGACGTTCCTGGGCGCGGTCGATGAGCGCTACGGGGGCTTCTCGCAGTTTGTCCATGACCAGCTGGGCTTTACCGACGAGTACCTGGAGCAGACTAAGGACCGTTGCCTCAAGTAGAAGCCGTGGGCGATGAAGCCGCCGCATGCGCAGGCGACCGAGGCGCTCAGGGCCGGCGCCCGTCCGTCAGAGAGCAGCCGCCCATGCGCCGTATGGCAAAAGCTGTCAAAGAGAACCGTCCCCGTTGACAACTTTGCTGACAACTAGCCGCAAAGGCCAAAGACCTCGCGGGCGAGAAGCTCCAAGAACTCGTCCGAGAGGTAATCGGCCATCTTGCGCTGGGCCTTCTCGGTCACCTTGCCACTCTCGACCTGCGTCAACGCCCGGCAGCACCAGGTGGTGCTGCGCAGCGCCGTCATCATGCGATATGCCTTATACCGCTGGTCAAAGCCGGTGCGGTCAAAGCGACCGTCCACTGCTTGCCAGTAACGCTCGACAAACTCCTGAGCCTGCCGCTGATCAAAGCGATAGCCGCTGTCCCAGTACGAGGTGGTTGGGGCGGTGAAGTAGGCCAAATCCTGCGCCACCTCGCCCACAATGGGTCGCTCCCAATCCACCATGAAGCCGGGGAGTCTGCCCGCACCGACATCCCCCAAGAGGAAGTGCGAGGGCAGCGTCTCCGTGTTGATGATGCGAAAGCTCGGGCTCTTCTCGCTGGTATCGGGCTTATAGGAGGCCTCGATCGGCGACTGCACAGCAGAGAGAAAGCGCTCAACCCAATCCGTGATCCGTGGATCCTCAAACCGAGAAGCCCGATAGACCTCAAAGCGCTGCAGACACTCCCGGTACAGCGTGAGCAGCGGGTTTTCCGGCTTGAAAAGCGGGGTTCCGACAGGCACCGGGGTCGCATGGACATCGGCGAGCAGCTGGGCCGCGGACTCTAGATCGCCGGGACGCAGGTGATCAAAGTCAAGCTCACGTCCCGGACAGAAGCTGATGACCAATGCCCCAAAAGGGAGCAATTCGTGAGAATCATCGAGGTACAGCGCTTGCGGAACGCGCTCGCTGGGAGCCAGGGCGTTGAGTGCGGCAAACTCGTAGGCAACCTGGTTTTCATGAAACGGCTGCGAGAGCACGTTTACACGCAGCACATAGCGCCTGCCGGTGGCGGGGTCCGCAAAGACGTGGTTGACGTTGTGCTCGCCCCGACCCAGAGGGTGCGGTACCAGCTCGGCATCGTCGGCAATTCCGAGCGCCTGCCGCAGCTCCTTGTTGCGCGCCAGATAGCGGGCGGCCTGCTGCGTTGTCACCGCAATACCTGCAGACATGGAGGCTCCTCTCAGAACTGGGCATGCCGGTGCCTCCATAGATACCGCAAAGCGCCGCCATGAAACAGCCCCGAGCGGGTGTGTCAACGGGGACGGTTCTGTTTGACACAATCCGCGAGCAGAAGCGGCAGTCTCCCGAGCCACACTTTCTTGGTGTCCAGCACGGTGGACACAGAACAGCGCAAAGCCACCCTATGCTCTCGGCGTCGGAATCTTTGCGGCTGCGTTGTGAGGAGAGCGCCATGATGATCAGTCCAGAAACGTACGCGAGCGGATGCAAAGGTATGAGCTACGCAGAGCTGAGAGCGGAGCGAGACGGGCTGCTCGCAGACATTCTGGAGTACGAACGCGCCCTTGACCGCGCGCCGGAAGGCGAGCTGCCCAGCCTGCCAGAAGGAATCGTGGAGATGTGCCCCAGTCCAGACGTGGTGTACCAGATGCAGCTCGAGTACCTGGGCAAGCTGTGCGAGCTCTTGTCGCGTCAATTCAACAGGGAGTTTGAGCAGTTCGATGGGTCCGACGAGTTTAAATGACATCAGCGCAAAAGGTCAGGTAGATGGGATTCCGCATCTGCACATCACCCGTCGTCCCAATGTCGCATCGCCAAACGTCAAAGCTGGCAATGCCCCACTGTGAGCTGCGAAGACTCGGCGAGAGAGGCGCTTTTCCCAACTTATGCCAAGAATGCCACATTAGATGCGTACATGGGGCTAGTGAGAAGACAACTTGGCCCCACGCCGCACCGATACCTCTATTATGTATGGCAGCAACATACAACACCGTCGACAGATAAGGTGCACCATGAAGATTGCCATCTCGGGCAAGGGCGGCGTAGGCAAGTCGACCATCGCCGCAATCCTT
>OMWF01000264.1 GCA_900314665.1 uncultured Actinomycetes bacterium | reverse complement strand
TCTCGAGGGCGGCCTCGGCCGTCTCTGTCGGGTATGTCATTGAACCACCTCCGGGTCGGGTGGTGCAATGACCGGTTGAATCCGCCCGGCTCCGCGGCCCCAAAACTTCGCGTTTTGTTACATTTGCATCAGGCCCTCTCCTCCGCCGGGCGGGTTGCTGGGCCTGACCAGCTGGTCGCGGCAGTGCCGCGTGCCCCCCGCTTGCCCTCCGGGTTGCGGGGCGGGGTTTCCGGGGTTGCGCATCGCCTGGTGCGGCCGACTCGGAGACCAACAGTAACGGGCCCCGGTAGCTTCCGGAGCCCGCCCGCATCGGGGGCCTCGAGGAGCGCCTCCGTTATTCGTATCCAGGTACCGCTAGTCAGCAGCGCTGTTGAACAGCTCAACGTAGCGTTTGAGTAGCTCGACCGTGCCGCCGATGCCAATGGTGGTGGTGCTGATGGCGATGTCGTAATTGTTGGCGTCTGCCCACTTGCGGCCTGTGTAGTGCTGGTAGTAGGAGGCGCGCCGCTTGTCGGTCTTCTTTATGCGCTCGACGGCTGCCGCCTGGTCCAGCTGGTTGCGCGTCATCACGCGCGACACCCGAGCGTCCCAATCGGCGCGGATCAGCACGTTGATGGCGCGGACCTCGCCCTCCAGCACGTAGTCGCTGCACCGGCCGACAATCACGCACCCGCCCTCCCGGGCAATCTGTTTGATGATGCGAGACTGGGCGATGTAGACACGGTCGGAGAGGGGCAAGGTGTCCTCGGACACCGACGACGTCCCCGAAGCGTACGAGAAGAGATACGACAGGGGGCTGGCGGTGCTTTCGCCTGCCTTCTCGACCAGCTCCTCGTCAAGGCCGCTCTCTTGGGCAGCGCGGGCGATGAGCTCCTTGTCGTAGTAGGTCAGCCCCAAGGCTCCGGCCAGCTGCTTTCCTACCTCGCGGCCGCCGCTGCCATACATGCGGCTGATGGTGACGACTGTCTTGGGCTCTGTCATAGGAGGCGCCTCCTTAGCGCATCTGTCAGTTTGTCTGAGAGTTGCCGGTGCTCGTGCTCTGACCTGCGGGATGGACGCCGGTGTCGGTTGACGCTGCACCCGAGGAAAGCCCGTCAAAGGCGTTACCAAAGACGGCGTCGGCCAGGTCCTGCGGATTCTGCAGCATCCAGGTGGTATCGCTCAGCTGATAGGTAAGGGTGACGTCGGTGGAGATCGTGCCCGCCTCATCGCCCGAGAGCGCGGCCAGGTAGAGCTTGGCGGCTTGAGTGCGGGTGGCGTCGTCGGCGGCGCCGGTGGAACCATGCTCCTTGAGGTAGCTGGTCACCTGTTGCTGGTAGTTGGCAAGGCCTGCACGGTAATCCGGGGCGGTGACGGTGGCCTGAACGGTGGCGCTTTGGCCGTCAATCTGCACCGATGAGACGCTCACGTCGAGCCCCTTAAAGAACTGGGCGGCAAAGTCCTGGGAGGATATCCCCAGCTCGCTGGCGCCTGCCGAGGGGTCAAACCCAAAGTAGTCCTGCATCTTCTGGGTGTCGCCCTTCTTGATGGAGGCGATGTCGCTCTTGAGCCCGTTGCTGATGACGTCAGCCTTTTTGGAGCCGCACCCGGCCAGCAGCGTGAGCGCCAAGCAGCAGACGAGCGCTGCCATGACGATAAAAGCGCCCGTTGCTGAGGGGCTGCGATGCGTGGCACGTGCGGTCATGGCCCCTCCTCTCGTGGCGTGCGGGCCGGGGCGGCGCTGGTCTTGGGCCCTGTCCTGACATCCTAGCAAACGTTTGCGTGGCGGTGCAGTCAGCGCGGTGCCGGCTGCGCTACGATGGGTCAACATCAAGCCGGCAGCCGTCAGAAGGGAGAGGGGACATGGCCGACAACAACCATCGCCGTCGCACGTCCGCGGAGCCCGGCATCTCCCGTCCCATCTCCCGGCGCACCTTCCTCGCGGGCACCGTGGCTGCGGGCGCGGCTGCGGCCGTGGTCTCCTCGGTGGGGCTCACCGGCTGCGGCTCTTCTCGGAAAAAGGGGGAGACGCCCAATGCGCTCTCCCCGTCAGCCAGCGATGTGACGGCGGTGGGCGATGCGTACGAGGAGGCCGATGAGGCCACGCTCGTGACCGGCAGCGCCACGTACACGCTGCCGGCGGGAACACTGCTCTGGGCGGACAGCAACACGTACGCCGCCACCCTCATGCCGGGCAGCACCTCGACGCCCCTGAACAGCATCGGCCTCACCTCGCTGGCCAACGGCACCTGTACCGAGGTGCTGCACGAGGCGGTTGGCGCCTCGGACGGCTACAGCATCTACAACGTGCGCGCCAACGACAGCCTGGTGGTCTGGTCCGAGCTCAACTTCCTCACCGATGACTGGCGGGTCTACATGGCCTCGCTCAGGGGCACCACCATGGGAACGGCGGTCCAGCTTGACGAGGGCACGGGCGACTACGAGGTGCCCCCGCTGGCGGTTGCTCCCTCGACGGCGGTCTGGGTGCGGCAGCCTTCCGAGAACGGCAAGCGCACTACCGAGACCACCCACGTCTACTCGCAGCCGCTGAGCAGCTCCAGCGCCACGGAGATCTGCTCTTCTCGGGGTCGGCTAGCCACGTTGCCGCACGTCAACGGCAACATCCTCACCATTACCCCGCGCGTGAACACCTCGAGCGTCTACTATCGGATGCTCGCCTGCGATCCCATCAACGGCAGCGAGGTCTCCTCGGCGGTGCTGCCGACTCCCATCAAGCCTCTGGACGTGGTCTGGACCGGCTCCGGCTTTGCCTTCTCAGTCGAGGCGAGCTACGACAGCGGCGGCGCCTTGGGCGGTTACGGCAGCTATCTGCAGCAGGGCCAGGGCTTTTTGCGGCTGGGCCGCATCCCGCTCGACGGTCCGGTCTGGGTGGGCTCCAACCTGGTGTGCAAGAGCGGCTCCAACGTGACCGTGCTCAACACCAACCGCCGCCAGTACTGCACCGTCTCCGCGCTCAGCGGATGCGCCAGCTATGGCGATTGCTTTGCCACCAACGGATCCGGCGACCAGCTGGTGATCTACACCACGGTCTCGCGGGCGGCAGACCATTCTGACGCCCAGGTGCAGATGCGGGTGCTGCAGCTTGCCTAAGACGCCCGGCCGTCCGGCAAGAGCATGCGAGGCGCGCCGCGCTTGCACCAGGCTGTGGCTCTGCCACAATGAAGGACACCTGACGGCCCCAGCTCGGCGGGCCGGGTTTGGAGGTTAAGCATGAGTGGAGATCCCCGTCGTATCCTGCTTGTCGAGGATGAGGCTGCCATCCGTGATGCGGAAGTCGCCTATCTGGAGAGCGCCGGCTTTGCGGTCACGCCCGCTGAGGACGGCCGCAAGGCGGTCGAGGCGTTTGGCAAGGGACCGTTTGACGTGGTGGTGCTCGACCTGATGCTGCCGGTGCTCTCCGGCGAGGAGGTCTGCCGCCGCATCCGCGCCAACTCGGACGTGCCCATCATCATGGTCACCGCCAAGGGCGAGGTGGAGGACCGGATCATCGGGCTTGAGCTTGGCGCCGACGACTACCTGGTCAAACCCTTCTCCATGCGCGAGCTGATCGCCCGCATCAAGGCGCTGCTGCGCCGGTCGCGCACTGAGGACGAGGCCCAGCGCGAGACGGCCACCTATGGCGACCTGGTCATCGACCTGGCCGGTCACAAGGTGTTTGTGCGCGACGAGGAGGTTGAGCTCACCCCCAGCGAGTTCAAGCTGCTCACCACCCTGGCGCGCTACCCAGGCCGGGTCTACTCGCGCATGGAGCTGGTCGAGAAGGTGCTCGGCTACGACTTTGAGGGTTACGAGCGCACCATCGACTCACACGTCAAGAACCTGCGCGCCAAGATCGGCGACGACCCGCACAATCCCACGTGGATCTATACGGTGCACGGCGTGGGGTATCGCTTTGAGATCCCCAAGGCCACCCAGTCGACCGACGGCGATTGATGATCCCCGGCGGCCATTAAGGAAACGCCCCGCGCCATGGCACCTAACGACACCGCTGCACCCGCCGATTCTGCTCGCGTCGATGGCGAGGAGGCGCGGAGCCGTGCGCTTGCAAGCTGGCGCCTGCACCTGCGACAACGGCAGCTCTGGCGGCTGCGCCGCTCGCGCGAGAAGGCGGCCAACAGGCCCCGCAAGCACCCTTCGTACTCGCGCCGGGTGACAAGCGCCTTTGCGCTGATCGCCGCCATGACCGCGTTGATCCTGGCCAGCATCCTGGCCATCGTCTGGATGGGCCAGTTCCAGTCCTACACCCACGACAACATGCAGCGCGTGGCCCAGGCCGCAGCTGATCAGATTGGCGACCAGTACGCCCAGGACGGCGAGTTCAGCTCGCAGGCGTTGAGCCACGCCGCCTCAATCGCCCAGGTGTCGCCGGGGTTGGTGTGCCGCGTGGTCAACCAGGTGGGCACCATCATGTACGAGGACGTCACCGCGGACGAGAAGGACGGGGGCTCTGGCTCCGCCGTCGAGGAGGGCGCTGTCGAGGCACCCATCTACGCGGGTGGCGAGCAGGTGGGCACGCTTTCTGTCTGGGCTCACGGGTCCGGCTCGTTTCTAACCCAGTACGACGTCCAGTTCAGGTTCGAGTCCATTCGCGCGGTGCTGCTGGCGGCAATTATCGCCATCGTCATCGCGCTCTTTACCGGCTTCATCTTTGCTCGCAACCTGGTCGACCCCCTGAAGCGGGTGACGGTGGCCGCCAACCGTGTCAAGGAGGGAGACCTCTCCGCGCGCACCGGCCTCACCGGCGACGATGAGATCTCGCAGCTGGGCGAGACCTTTGACGCCATGGTGGAGGCGGTCGAGCTGGACCGCAAGCACGAGCGCCAGCTCACCACCGACGTAGCCCACGAGCTGCGCACCCCGCTGATGGCCATCCAGGCCAACGTGGAGGGCATGCTCGACGGAGTCTTCGAGCCCGATGCGCACCGCCTGAGCATCGTCAACTCCGAGACGGTCCGACTCTCGCGGCTGGTCTCGGCCCTGCTCGAGCTCTCGCACCTTGAATCGGGCACCGAGCAGTTCACCTTTGAGGAGATCGACCTTGGCAAGACCATCGGCCAGCTGGTCGAGAGCCAGCAGCCGCTCTTCGACGGCACCGACCTGTCCCTCGAGTTTGAGAGCGATGACAAGGTGATGGTGATCGGCGACGCAGACAAGCTGCGCCAGGCCACGTTGAACCTCATCTCCAACGCGGTGCGCTACAGCAAGGACAGCGGCACCGTGCGGGTCGAGGTCCATCACGCCACCGCCACCGAGGCTGTGATCAGCGTGACCGACCAGGGCATCGGCATCGCGCCCGAGGACCTTCAGCGGGTCTTCTCGCGCTTCTGGCGGGCCGATGCGGCGCGCGACAGGGCCAGCGGGGGGCTGGGCGTGGGTCTGGCGGTGGTCAAGGAGATTATCGGTCGTCACCACGGTCGTGTTGACGTGGAGAGCGAGCTGGGCGAGGGCACCACGTTCTACCTCTACGTTCCCTACAAGCAGCCCGAGGGCAAGCGGGCCCGTCAGCGCAATCGGCGGGCGAGTCTCACCAAGCGCGGCCCTACCGGCCGGCATGACGCCAAGTCGGCAGCGGTGGCGGCCCGCAAGGCCGAGAAGGCCACCAAGAAGCTGCAGCGCCAGGTGGCAAGCACCCAGGAGA
>OMWF01000059.1 GCA_900314665.1 uncultured Actinomycetes bacterium | reverse complement strand
GCGCCATCGGCAGGTTGCTGGTCCCGGCAAAGACCATCATGTTCTTCTGGATCGCGTCCATCCGTGCCCCTTCCTGGTTTCCGCTCGACAAGCGGTGCGGCTTGCCCCTGTCCGGCTTTCTACCGGTATACCGCAGTCTTATAGGATACGTGCAACCAGGTCTCTCGTGGAGATAAACCGGGCGCTTTCTCCCGCTGCGCGCGCCACCTCTCCGCAGACGAGAGAGGACGCGTGCGGAGCCCGCGCCGGCATCCCGGCTGACGAGCCGCGACCCTCTTGCCCAGATCGAGCAGAGCCGCAGCCCCGCTTCAAGGCACGCAAAAAGGGCCGGCAGCAGCTGCCACCGGCCCCGACTGAGCGGCTGTCATGCCTCTCGCCGTCTACTGCCTACGCTTCTTTGCCTCGGCCTGCTCGGCAAGCTTCTGCGCGTGCTCGACAGCCCAGCCTTTGATGTTGCGCTGCTGAGAGCGCTCGATGCCCAGCGCGCCTGCCGGAACGTCCTTGGTGATGGTGCTGCCAGCGCCGATAAGCGCCCCCTCGCCCACGTTGACGGGCGCCACCAGCATGGTGTCCGAGCCGATGAAGACGTTGTCGCCGATGGTGGTGGGCCACTTGCTCACGCCGTCGTAGTTGCAGGTGATGGTGCCCGCACCCAGGTTGACGTTCTCGCCGATGGTGGCGTCGCCCACGTACGAGAGGTGCGGCACCTTGGATCCCTTGCCGATGGTCGACTTCTTGATCTCCACGTGGGTGCCGGCCTTGCTGCCGTCGCACAGGTGAGCGCCCGGGCGCAGGTAGGCGCGGGGACCGCAGCTCACGTTGTTATCGATCACAGCCTCGATGGCGACGGTCTCTTCGACCACGCAGTCATGCCCCACCGAGGTGTCGGTCAGGCGGGTGTTGGGGCCGATCACGGACCCCGATGCCACCGAGCTGCTCCCCCACAGGTACGTCTGCGGCAGCAGCTCCACATCCGGCTCCACCGCCGCGTCGGGGCCTACCCAGACCTGGTCCGGGTCGAGCATGGTGACGCCCTCGTCAAGCAGGCGGCCATTGATGCGGCGCTGCATGATCTTGGTGGCCTGAGCCAGCTGGCGGCGCGAGTTGACGCCCAGAGCCTCGTTGGGGTCGGCGGCGACGACCGCTTCCACCAGATGCCCGTCGGCCCGCATGAGCGACAGCACGTCGGTGAGGTAGTACTCGCCCTGAGCGTTATTGGTGGAAAGCTTGTCCAGGTAGCCCAGCATGAGCTGGCAGTCAAAGCAGTACACGCCCGAGTTGCACTCGGTGAGGGCAGCCTGCTCGGGGGTGCAGTCCTTCTGCTCGACAATGCCCGTCACGTGCCCCTCGGCGTCGCGGACGATGCGCCCGTAGCCGGTGGGGTCGGCGGGCTCCATGGTGAGCACCACCGCGCCCGCGCCGCTGGCCTCGCGCGTGGAGAGCACCTCCTTGATGGTCTCGGCGGTGAGCAGCGGCGAGTCGCCGTTGAGGACGATAACCGACCCGCTCTGCGAGGACAGCAGGTCCTGGGCGCACTTGACCGCATGGCCGGTGCCCAGCTGCTGAGCTTGCAATACGGTCTGCGTGTCCGCCACCAGCGGGGCCACCTCGTCGGCCCCATGGCCGATCACGGTCACCACCTGGGTGCAGCCGGCCGCCCGAGCGGCCTCGATCGACCATCGGACCAGCGGCTTGCCCAGCATCTTATGGGCGACTTTGGGATGGCTCGACTTCATACGGGTGCCGGCGCCAGCGGCGAGTACCAATGCGCTTGAATTCACGATCAGACCTCCAGATGTGCCCCGGCCATGCCCGTCGAATGGCGACGCGACGCAGCGACCGGGGGCGTTGCAGAATCAGAATCTTACAGGGCGAGATACTTGGCGGCATCAGCGGCAGATAGCGCAAGCAGTCTGCCGCGCGGCTATCCCTACCTGCGGGAATCGCTCAGGGCGAGAGCCCTCGTCCCCGAGAAAGGCATCACTCGTCGTCGTCCTCTTCTCCGTTGAGCTTCTTAGGCCGGCCCGGTTTGCGCGGATTGGCCAGGCGGTTGTTGACTGAGCGCAGCGTGATGACCGTGCTGCGTCCGTCGCGATGCCCCTGCTCGAGGATGCCGGCGCGCAGCATGTTGGAGATGCGCGAACGGGTCACCCCCAGCACCGCCGAGGCGTCGCTCGCGGTAAGCAGCAGCGATACCGAGGAGGGCAGGGCGTCGATAGAGATGATGATTGATCGGCCTCCCTCGGGAACCTCCGCGTCAAAGGCGCATTCGGGAAGGGCCTGCCGCTTCTCGAGCGCATCATTGGCTGCCTGCTGCAGAGCCGCGGTGGCGTTTCTGGCAACGTCAGCAAAGTCCTCGCCCTCAGCAGTCAGCCCATCCCATCCGGGGAAGCTCGCCTGAAAACCCTCCCCATGCGGGGCTATGACTGCTTCGTAAATATATTGCATCTCTGACTCTTTCAGTCGATAACAAGCCTATACTATATCGTTTTAGAAATAGGGAATATGAATGTTATAAACCAACATAAACAGGCGTTTTCCCCATTTGTGAAAGGTATAGTAGAGCGCCCTCTTGAGAATTGTCAATCACAATAAATTTAAAATAATCAACTATTGTATAAATCCATAAAACAAGCACGAAATATTCGCAATTTGAGAAACTCCCGCACACATCAGCTGCGCTCCGACGCAGAAGCGATGGATGTTGAGAACGGGGGCCGTGATGCGGCATCTACCGCTGAAGACGCACTGGCTGGGGTACCAGGATTCGAACCTGGGTAGCTGGAACCAAAAACCAGAGTCCTGCCGTTAGACGATACCCCAATGCCAAGGCGCAAGCCCTGCCTGAGCGAGCAGAGCACTTGCAGTGTAACAGTCTTGCCCCTCTCAAGCGAGTAAGGCTTGGGGTGGGCGCCGACTCTGACGGGCAGCGGCGATTCGGCGGCGCCGGCCCCCTCGATGACGCCGCCGAATCGGCACCCCCAGCCGAGTCGGCGCCCGGCATCAGACGCTCCGGCGATCCTCGACCACATGGGCGCCGCGGCCGGCAAACCATGCGGGCATCGCGTACCACCCCTGCTCCTGAGCTTGGGCCGCCACCTCAAAGGCGCTCGTATCGGTACCGCAGATGGCAAAGGTAGCCGACCCGCTGCCCGAAAGCTGCGCAGCCAGCACCCGGGGCTGCTCGGCAAGCCATGAGCGAATGCGGGCGAGCTCAGGCAGGAGCTGCTCGGCAGCGGGCGCCAGGTTGTTGCCCATGGCAAGCGCCGCATGGGCAAGCCGGTTCGCCTGGTTCGAGGGATGCGTGTCCAAGGCCAGGGCTTGTCGTAGGGGCTGGTATCCCGGCAGCTCAGGGGGTGCGGAATCAAAGGTCTTATACGCCTCTCCGGTGGAGACTCCCGCTGAGGGCTTGACCACCACCAGCGGCCCGGTGAGAGGTTCCAGCACCTCAGCCAGCTGCTCTCCGCACCCGGCCATCCGGGCACAGGCGCCGTAGAGAAAGAAGGGCACGTCGGATCCCAGCTTCTGGGCCACGCCCAGCACCTCGGGGCCGGTGGGATCGAGCTCGTAGAGCGTGCTCAAGGCGAGCAGGGCCGCTGCTGCGTCGCTCGACCCTCCGCCTAGACCCGCCTGGGCCGGGATCTGCTTGCTGATGTCGAGCTGCAACCGATAGCCGGGCGCCAGCACGTGCTCGCGCCCTAAAGCCCGTGCCAGCCCGACAACCGCCCGATAGGCCAGGTTCTCCTCGGCCGGCAGGCCCATGTCGGGAGAGCAGTTACAGAAAAGCTCCGAATCGCCCTCCGTGGCAGGGTAGACGCTTGCCACCAAGGTGTCGGTGAGGCTGATGGCGTGCATGACTGTGTCGGTCAGATGGCGTCCGCCAGGACCCTCTCCCTCGCTCAGAGGATGAACGCCCAGATAGAGGTTGACCTTAGCGGGGGCCGCCACTTCGATGCGCCGCAGGGGCGCACCGCCCGTGGGAGGCGTCCACGTTGGAGGGTTGAACATCGGTTGCGCTCCTCTCGCCCCGTAAACAAACAGGCTTCACTGTGGCACGGCACCCGCAGACGAGCAAGCCAAACGCACATGCGGGAAGGTGACGTGTCAGCCGCCCCGGCTGGGTCGGCTCAGGACGCGGCTGCTCCATCTGAGGCCCAACAGCACGCGGGGCGCACCGGTAAAGGTGCGCCCCGCGTAAACTGCCGTTTAGCAAGCTGGGTTAGTTCTCGTTGAAGTCCTCGAAGAGCGGCGTGCCGGTGGCCACGTCGGTGAGCTCCACCGTGCCGGTCAGGATGTCGACGTACTGGTAGGACTGGGTCGCCTTGCGGCCGCGCTTCTCGTCAACCTCGACCACGAAGAGCGACGGATGGACTTCCTTAAGCACGCCCTCGCGCTCGATGATCTTGGACCGGCCCATGTTGGCCCTGACCTTGAGACGCTTGCCGGTGCACTGTGCAATCTTCTCGTGAATCTGTTCAACGGTCTGCTGCTGCGGGACCATAGGCTCCATGTAAAAATCCTCCTCCAACTGTAGTTCGCAGAATAATAACACCCTAACTTTTGCTGCTTAAGGCTTGCAAGCGACTCGTCTGCCCGCCGGTACTTGGGGTTACGCAGAGGGTAAAAGATAACCTAAGGGCGTTACGTTATTGTTAACTAGCTCCTTGCCCAAGAGCAGGTAATCGGAAACCGAGAGCCTCTCACCGCGCAGCGTTGGCGCAATGCCCGCCTGCTCCAGGGCAGTATCGAGAGCCTCCAGGTCCGCCCCTTTGGGCGCCAGGTAGCCCCGCATCGAATTGCGGATGGTCTTACGGCGCTGGGCAAAGGCGGCCTTAGCGGCAAGCGCGGCGGCGGCCAGAACCGTGTCGTCGGGCACCGAGCCGTCGGGGAAACGCGGAACGGTGCGCTCAAGCCTGATCACCGCCGAGTCCACGTGCGGCGCGGGGATGAAGTTGCCAGGAGCCACCTCAAAGCGCCCCGCCGGACGGGCGATGAGCTGCAGCTGCACGGTGTAGGCGCCGTAGTCCTTGGTGCCCGGGCTGGCGGCCATGCGGTCGGCGACCTCCTTCTGCACCATCACCGTAGCGGTCGCCAGGCTCGAGAAGCGCTGCAGGTAGTCAAGCACCACCGTAGCGGCCACCGCATAGGGCAGGTTGGCGACCAGGGCGGTGGGCATGGCGTGGTCCCTACTCGCTTGCACGGGCGCGGCACCGGCCTGCGCAAGCGAAGCCGCCGCGCGGGCCACCTCGCTGGAGGTTACTTTGACAGCGTCTCCCATCAGCAGCCTGAAGTGCGGGTTCGTCCCTGCGGTCTGGGCCAGCACCGGCTCAAGGGCCGGGTCGCGCTCGATGGAGATGACGCCGCACGCCCGCTTGAGCAGAGCCACGGTGAGGGTTCCGATACCTGGCCCCACCTCCAGCACCAGCTGGCCGTCGATGGCAGCCAGCTCCAGGATGCGCCCGATAACGTCATCGTTTACCAGGAAGTTCTGCCCCAGCGTCTTCTTGAGCTCGATGCCAAAGGCGCCCAGAAGATCGCGCGTGGCGCCGTAGGAGGCCAGCGAGGAGTACGGCTCGGCGCTGCTCATCGGTGATCCCAACTGGTGAGGGCCACCTCGGGCGGCACCATGCCCATCGACCAGCTGCCCTCCCGCGAGGCGAAGGCCAAGGGGGCCATCTGGCGTCCCAGCGCGCGTGCTGCCTGGGCGATGTCCGCGCCCACCGGCGGCACCGCACCGGCGGTGGCCTCAGACCCTGGCATCAGGTAAATGCTCGCTTGGGGGATGCGAAAGCCGGCGACGGCGAGGCCGCTGCGAGCGATGGTGATGGCCGCCTCCTGACCATAGGGATCGTCGCCGGTGCCGGTCAGCAGCAGGTGCGCCGGACGCTTGGCCCGAGGGGGCTCCCCGTGGAGGTAGCGCCGCGACCAGCGGGGCTGGAAGCGGTCAAAGACCGCCTTGAGCTGCGAGGGCGGGCCAGCAAAGAACAGGGGCGTGGCTAGCACCAGCAGATCGGCGTCGTCAAGCAGCCGGTCGAGCTCGTCCATATCGTCGCCGTCCGAGCCGGTCTGGAAGCAGTCCTTGCCGGTGCGCAGGCAGAGGTCGCACTCGATGCAGGGCTTGATGCGGTGCTGGGCGAGCGAGAAGGTCACGCCGGCCACGCCGGCCTCCTCAAGCCCCGCTCGGACCCGATCTGCCACCTGCACGGTGATGCCCCGCCGAGGGGAACCGATCAAGATGAGCGCCAGTGGGGCATTCTCCCCCACCCGGCCACGGGCCTCGCGCTCGGCCTCCTGTGCCCGCGCCGCCGCATGCATACGCTCGGCGTTGCGGGCGTCGCCTGCGGCGCGCTTTGCCTGCCGGGCCGCCTCTTTACGGGCCTGATCTGCCTGCTGCTTCATGCGACGGGCCTCCTTGAGGCGCGCCCGCTCGGCGGCCTCTTGGGCCTGCCGTTCCTCATAGGCGCGCTTATCGGCTTGGTACTGGGCTTCCATGCGGGCCGAGTCCTCATCGGCGACCCACCCGGCAGCGCCCCCCAAGGTGCGCTGGACGGCCTCGGGGTCTCTCTGCCAGGCGGTAGGCTCCCGGTCGAGCAGACCGCGCGCGGTGCGCTCAATCTGCTGGCAGAAAGCCGGCTCTTGCTGAGGTGTGAGCCCCCGCTCCTCGATGAGGCGGCGGAGGGTGAAGACGGTCATGGCCGGCTGGCAGTCGGCGCCGCGCAGGGGCACCGGCGTCATATAGGGGGCGTCGGTCTCGGTGAGCAGGCGCTCGACCGGCACCAGGGCCACCGCCTCCCGCAGCTGGTCGGCGGCCGGGAAGGTGACGGCCCCGCCGATGCCGATGTGGCAGTCGAGACCCAAGAACTCCTCGACCTCGGCCGGGCCGGCGGTAAAGCAGTGGATGTCGCAGCCCGCAGGGGGCACACCTACCTCGCGCAGGATGGCTACGGCGTCTTCCTGGGCTTCTCGCAGATGCAGCTCGACCGGAAAGCCCAGCTCGCCCGCCAGGGCAAGCTGCCGAGCAAAGACTTCTCGCTGCACGTCTCGGGGAGAGAAGTCGTAATGGTAATCCAGGCCGATCTCACCGATGGCACAGGTGCGCGGGTCGGCGAGCATCTCGATGAGGACCCGCTGCGCGCTGGCCGTGGCCAGCCGGGCGTTGTGCGGATGGATGCCCGCCACCAATCGGTAGCGCGGAAGGGGCGCATCGACGCCCCACTCCGCAAGCAGCGCCGCCGCCTGCTCAAACCACCTCTCGACTCGAGCATAGGTGCGCGCGCCCTCATCGGTGGGGTCGACCACGTCGACCAGCAGCGTCATCCCCACGGCTGCCGCCTGGGCCACCGCCCGGGCGGGGTCGTCAAGCGACGCCAGGTGGGTGTGGGCGTCCACCACGGGGCAGTCCGCCCCAAAGGACGGGGGCGCCACCCAGCGCCCCTTGCGGTCGCAAAACCACCAGGGCCGGGCGGCGCCCTCAGTTTGAGCGTTCATCGGCTCCTAGCCCTGCTTCTTCTCGGTGGCCAGACGGGGGAAGAGCGCGTCGCCCTTGGTCACCTGGTTGCCGGCGGGCAGCACGCCCCAGGCGCTGGCATGCTTCACGTCGTCGATGGCCGTGGGATCTCCAAGCCCCAGGCGCGAGAAGAGCTCGGCCGAGGTGGTGGGCATGACCGGAGCCAGGAAGAGGGCTGCGATGCGGCAGGCCTCGAGCGTGTTGTAGAGCACAAAGACCAGCTGGTCGCGGGTCTCCTCGCTCTTGGCGAGGTTCCAGGGGGCGCTCTCCTCGATGTAAAGGTTGGCGCGATGCACGAGCTCCATCACCGCAGAGAGGGCGCCGCCAAAGTCGATGTCGTTGATGCAGGCCCGGTACTTCTCGTACAGGCCGTCGGCGATGTCCTTCAGGGGGTTGTCGGCGTCCTTCATGGAATCTGGGACCGCGGGCACCACGCCGTCGCAGTATTTGACGGTCATGTTGCTCACGCGGCTGAAGAGGTTGCCGTAGCTGTTGGCCAGGTCGGCGTTATAGACCTGGGTGATGCGCTCGTGGCTGATGTTGCCGTCGGCGCCAAAGGTCACGTCGCGCATGAAGTAGTAGCGGTAGGCGTCCACGCCGTACCGGTCGATGAGCTCACGCGGATAGAGTGCGTTGCCCTTGGACTTGCTCATCTTGGAGCCATCGGCCGCCATCAAGAAGCCGTGGGCAAAGACGTGCTCGGGGATGGGCATGCCGGCTGCCATCAGCATGGCAGGCCAGATCACGCAGTGGAAGCGGATGATGTCCTTGCCTACAAAATGGAAGTTGGCCGGCCAATAGCGTTCGTACTTGCTGGCGTCGTCGGAGCCCCATCCCAGCGCCGTGATGTAGTTGATGAGGGCGTCGACCCACACGTAGGTGACGTGGTCCGAGTCGAAGGGCAGCGGCACGCCCCAGTCAAAGGTGGTGCGGCTCACCGACAGGTCATGCATGCCGGACTTGATGAACGAGCGAATCTCATGCTCGCGGATCGCGGGGCGGATGAAGTTGGGGTGCTCGTCGTAGTAGGCGAGCAGCTTGTCGCCAAACTCGGAGAGCTTAAAGAACCAGTTCTCCTCCTCGATAAAGTCGACCGGGCGCCCGCAGGTGGGGCAGGTCTTGTCCTCATTGAGCTCGCTCAAGGTCCACTGGGTCTCGCAGGGGGTGCAGTAATAGCCCTTGTACCCGCCCTTATAGAGGTAGCCGGCATCGTAGAGCATCTGCATGAACTTCTGGACGCCCTGCACGTGGCGAGGCTGGGTGGTGCGGATGAAGTCGTCGTTTGAGATGTTGAACTCACGCCAGAGGTCCGTGAACTGCGGCACCTGGCTGTCGCACCATTCCTGCGGGGTCATCCCGTGCTCGGCGGCGGCCTGGGCGACCTTCTGGCCATGCTCGTCAAGGCCGGTCAAAAACATCACGTCTCGTCCGTCCATGCGCTGCCAGCGGGCAACGGTGTCCGCAGCGATGGTGGTGTAGGCGGTGCCGATATGCGGCTCGCCGTTGACGTAGTAGATGGGGGTGGTGAGATAGAACGGTTCTTTTGCCATGGGTTCTCCTCCGGGCTGATGGCGCCCGTCGCTCGTGGATACGGCATCTGTTGACGATACACCCCGCAGGGTGCCGCCTTGCCGGACAACAGGCGGAAGCGTTCAGACCCTCGGGCGGCGATAACCGGCAGCGATGTTGTCACGGCGTGCCACGGGGACGGTTCTCTTTGACACACCTTGACAGCGTCCGCCAACGCCTTATCGGCAATAGTTGTCAGAAAGAACCAGCCCCGGTGACAGCCCCACAACAACATCCGGCGACAGCAGGGGCGCCCGGAGTTCGTTTCTCCGGACGCCCCCTTTTTCAGACCTTGACCGCCAGGTGTCTTCGCTATGCGATGGCGCTGACGAGCATGACCATCAGGCTGGACAGAACCGCGTAGACCAGCAGCAGCGGGATGGCGTTCTTGTAGATGGAGCCATAGGTGACGTTCTCGTTGTTAAAGAGGACGGGGCAGGCGCCGG
>OMWF01000063.1 GCA_900314665.1 uncultured Actinomycetes bacterium | reverse complement strand
GGTTGGCCTCGGCCTCGTCCGGCGAGTAGAAGACCGTGGCGTTGTGGGCGTTGTCGTGGTAGAGGCACGAATAGGCAACTTGGACGTGGGCCCCGCACTGAGGGCAGGTATAGCTGGCGAGCTCACCGGCGTTCAGCAGGTCGCGCGGCTCTTTGCTATCGTCCTCAAACGCCAGCCAGGTGGTGAAGGTGCCGGTCGCACCGCAGTTAGGGCAGGTTACGTTCTGCTCGACGGTCTTTGCCATGGGTTCTCCTTTGATGGACGCATATTGCCGTCCAGTCTAACAGGTGACTTTGGAACAGCCCAACCATTGCCGTGAGTGCCGTCAGTGCTGCATGCGCGCCGGTCCCACTGCCGCCAATGCTGCACACCGCATTCCACCGACGCCGCCCGGGCCTCCCGGGCCCAGCAGACTCGGCGACATCCCAGCCCGCGCCCCGCCGGCGCCCCCGGGCCCAGCAGCCGTCTTGGCTCCCATTTCCCCACACGCCCGCGGGCGGGGACGCCCATCGGTCGCCCCCGCCCTCGCGAAGCCTCCCGTTTCCCCACGCCTGCGGGGAGAGGACTCCCTTGTACGCGGATGAGCTGCCAACTTTTAACGGCTTTGGCCATGGCGAGGGCCCGGGCGACCTTCTCACTCCAACTTTTGACGGCTTTGGCTC
The DNA here is from genome assembly GCA_900314665.1 of uncultured Actinomycetes bacterium. GTDB lineage: Bacteria > Actinomycetota > Coriobacteriia > Coriobacteriales > RUG033 > RUG033. The sequence goes on along the minus strand of OMWF01000063.1, from coordinate 3,297 downwards.
TACGACACCAGTCTGAAGCCGATTAGCAGCAGTAGATTCTGGCCACCGCAGATGTCCTTGCAGCATATATGCAGGTAGAACGCCTCTCGGCATCCGCCAGTCGTCTGCCGCATGAACGGCTCATGGCCAAAACCGTTAAAAGTTGGAGTGAGCTCCCAACATAACGGAGTTCCGTGGCCAAAACCGTTAAAAGTTGGAGCGGCGAGCGCGGAAACAGTGGCCAGTCGCGTCGGACTGGCCTAGCGACCCCGGAAATGACAGCCCGGCGAGCCGGGCCGGTGCGGCGATCTCGGAAACGACAGGCTGGCGCGCCAGGCCCGGAGGCTGGCGGCCAGCCCAGAGACCCCGGGAGCCGCCGAGCAGGGCTGCGATGGCCTGACTGCCGGGCCGGGAATCGCCGGCTGGCACGCTGGGCCAACAAGCGCATCCCCACATAGAAGGGCGGGCCCTGTGGGAAGGACCCGCCCATTGCCAGCTTATTTGGTTTTCGCCTTGAACGGCTGCGCGGAACGCGCGCCTCACCCTATAGCGGGATGAAGCCCATGCCCACGCAGATGAAGACGATGACCCAGGAGTACAAGATGCAAGGCACCATTACTCGTTTGAGCATGTCCTTGACGTTTACGCCGCCGAGCTCCATTGCCAACCAGGCCGAGCCGGAGAAGAAGCAGACCGTGGTGGCCACCGAGTGACCGGCGAAGTAGGTGCACATGAAGAGGATGGGATCAACGCCCAGCGGCTGCACGAGGCTGGCCACTGCCGGAATGATGATGGCCGGGGCGGCGTTGCCCAGGAAGATCTGCAGGGGCACGACCAGCAGGCAGAGGATGAGCGGCATGTGGATGAGCGCGCCCTCGGACATGCCGGAGGTCAGGAACACGGCCAGGTCGTTGAAGGCGCCAGTGCCGTTGGCGACGCCCAGATAGACGGCCAGACCAAACATGGTGACGACGATGCCGATGACGGTCTTTGCCTGACGCTGCAGGTATGCACGCTGCTCCTTGCCGGTGCGGTAGTTTGCGAAGAGCAGGACAGCCAGGCCCAGGGCGAAGATGGCGTTGGCGGTGGCGATGCCCGAAAGGAGCAGGACCACGATGACGAGGGTGACGATGGTGTCGAAGATCATGAGCCCGCGCTTTGAGGTGTCGACCTTGGTCTCCTCGTCGATACGGGCCTTCATCTCAGCAAACTCCTCGGCGCTGATCTTGCCGTTACGCTTCTGCTCGATGAAGCCGAGCAGGGCGGCGACCACGAAGGAGAAGATGATGCAGAAGATCATGACCGGGGTGAGCAGGTGGAACGCGGTCAGGGCGTCGCCGCCGACGTATGCCATCTGCTCGTTGATGCCGGGCGACCAGGGCAGGAAGATCAGAGCGCCGGAACCAAAGGTGTAGATGATCATCATGGTGGTGCGACGCATCTTCATCTGGTCATAGATGGGGCGCATGGGAGGAAGCGTGCAGAGGGCGGTGGTGGCGCCGGAGCCGTCGAGCTGGGTCGCCTCGGCCAGGGCGTTGTTGACCAGAGCCACAGCCACCGGGCTGCGTCCCACGAACTTCATGATGAATCTGACCAGCACTTTGAAGACGTTCTGCTCGTGCAAGATGGTGAAATACAGGATGGCGAAGACCATCAGGAAGACTACCGGGCCGATGATGGTGAAGCCTTGGGTAATCATCCTGTTAATCTGCCTGAAGCTGTAACCCATGATCAATGCGCCGATGATGGACACCACAGCAAACGATATGCCCGCGTTGGTGACCTCCTTCAGCAGCATGACCACGATGGCGACAACCATGCAGATTGCCACAATCATGTTCAGTGTCATGAATCCCCCTAACTCCTGGATACAGTCCTTGCGGTCCATCAAGCTCGCCGCACCGCATCCCCACGACACGTCCCACTACGAGCCTGATTCTGCGAGACCCGTAGGTTCTCGCATCCGCTTTACCAACGGCTTCATTCTCTGTTGCCGTCGTGTTGATTAGAATAGTTGGCGTTCACAGCTTCGTCATATTTTTTGTGTATTTCCACCAAACTTCAGCACTGGTGCACTGTGTCTAAGGGACTTCAACGCCCGGACACCCGATTGCCTAAATGCCACTGCTACCCTTGCCCTGAGACGAGGAGGCGCCCATGGCACGCATCTGCAACTTTTTCAATGACATGCTCCAGCAGCACATATTCAAATCGTATTCCGGCTACGATGGCGCGGAGCTGCCCCAGGGCATCACCCTGCTGGACAGCTCCAACCCGCCGCGTCCAGACCATGTCTGCATCGCCATGCCCAACGAGCTGCGCGCGGCATCGGCCCACCCCCAGCAGTTCCAGAATTGCTACCTCTTCGTTGCAAATGATGAAGACGGCAGCGCCCGAGACCTCGACATCCAGTTCACGAGCATGATTCAGGTATCGGTCTTTGTGACCGACCTGCCGCTGACCGTCCTCTACAACAAGCTCCGCGATGCGCTCTTAAAGCTGCGCGGGTCCGCCGGACCGCGGTCGGGGTCCAACGATGCGTTTGTCGACTTCTTCAACGACATCGTGACCAGGCGCCTCACCCGGGAGGCCGACATCCTGAGCCGGTTCAGCAGCCTGCCCAACGTCAACAAGGCGCCGTACCGCGTCATCGTGCTGCGCTTTGAGCGCCAGTACGACACGGATGACAACCGCTCCTGGGTGCTGGACAAGCTCAAGGAGCTCTTCCCCTATTCCAACTCGACCAACTACTTTGACAGCATCGTCTGCATGGCTCAGAGCGCCGAAGGCGAGCCCGACCACGTCAACCTGCGCCCCTCAAAAGAAGCGGAGCTCAAAGCCCTCTGCGCGCGCACCCACAGCATGTGCTGCGTCAGCAGCCAAACCATCAACTGGACCATGATTCGCACCGAGTACCTCAACGCCAGCTCGGTGCTGCCCATCGCCCTGGAGATGCGCACAAGCCCTGAACAGCGGGTCTTTCCGGTAGAGCCGTACATCATGTATCTCACGATCGATATGACCTATCGCGCCTTCGAGCAACTCCACGGCCACAGCAACTACATCTACATGCTGCATCCGGGCATTGCGCGTCTCATCCGCTATGACACCGCCCACAACTCCAACCTGGCTCTTCTGATGTACGCCTACCTGCTCAATAACTGCAACTACACCAAGACCGCCGAGGTGGTGGGCATGCACCGCAACACGGTCATCTACAAGCTCCAGAAGGCCGAGGAGATTGTTGACATGGACATGGACGACCCCATGCTCAGGCAGCGCCTGCTGTGGTCGTGCATGGTCTGCGAATACTGCGAG
>OMWF01000194.1 GCA_900314665.1 uncultured Actinomycetes bacterium | reverse complement strand
GCCGGGCATCAGGTCCGGGCGGCCTGCGGGTGTCAACGGGAGGTGTCAACGCGTGTCAACGGGGACGGTTCTCTTTGACACATTTTCTACCCGACAGACGGCGGAGTCGAATGTTGCCACGAGAGACGGTTCTCTTTGACAAAATGGCCCTCACAGTCATTGACCGCCGGAATGTTGTCAGACAGAACCGTCCCCGATGACAGCAGATAGAACCGCCCCCGGGACCATCCCCATCCCGCCCTCGTTGATGCAAATGTAACAAAACGCGAAGATTCTGAGCTCCGGCGGCTCCGCTCTGCTGCAAATGTAACAAAACGCGAAGATTTCACCGGCCGGGGCTCGACCGCATGGGAGCGCCACCAGCAAAAGCCCAGGATTCGCATCGGAGACGGCGTCCGCGGGCCCCTCTCTCGGGGGTCCGGCGCTGAAAAACTTCGCGTTTTGTTACATTTGCAGCACGGGGACGGCTCCACGGCCCCAAAACTTCGCGTTTTGTTACATTTGCATCATGCCACGCCACATTAAGCGGGCTGCGGGGCTTTGCCTGAGAGAGCCCTCCTTCAAGGTCGGATAGCGCAAAGCGCTGAACAGGCAGGGAGCAGGGCCTCTGCTTGGACGCCCTCCGCAAACCGCTCCAACCGACCTAGGCGGTTGGCCTCTCGGATGCTGCGGCTCAGCACCCTCACCTCTCGGTGCAGGCGGCGACGAAGCTCGCAGCCAGCCTGTTGTTGGGCTCGGAGCGCCCGAATGAGAGCTCAGGGTGCCACTGCACGGCCAACCCAAAGGGATGGTCTGCCAGCCCCACCCCCTCGACCAGCCCGTCCTCGGACAGCGCCATGCAGGTCAGATCGTCCGCCAGCCGGTCGACCGCCTGATGATGCAGGCTGTTCACCGGCAGCTCGGCGACACCCATGATGCGCCCCATCTGCGTGCCCGGGTCAATCCGGTTGCGGTGGACGGCGGCCACATGGGGCGAGCAGTGCTCAATCCCCGAGGGGTGTTGCGACCCCAGGTCTTGTATCAGCGTCCCGCCCAGATAGGCATTGAGCAGCTGCAACCCGCGGCAGATTCCCAGAAAGGGAATCCCCCGCTCGATGACGCGGCCGAGCAGGGCCCACTCCATGCAATCGCGCTCCGAGCAGACCTCGCCGCAGGCATCGGCCCGCTCCTGCCCATAGCGGCCAGGCTCGACGTCCTGGCCGCCAGAGAACAGGAACCCATCGCACCGCGCCAGCTCCTCCTCGATTTCGCCCGCATCGGCGCTGAGGGGGAGCATGACGGGGAGGCCGCCGTTTTTCTCGATCATCCTCATGTATCCGGGCAGCATCCAGTAGCTCTCTAGCTTGCTGTCAAAGAGCGGGACGATGCCGATCATGGGTCGGGCGCAGCTGCTCATCGCCCGGGCCCTACTCTTCTTCGCAGATCAGCTGCCGGTTGCCCAGGCAGCGCTTCCAGGTCTCCACGACCTCGTCCCAAAAGTCGCTGGTGTCCTCGCCGATCAGCACCAACCGGGTCTTGGGCTCGCCCGAGCGTCCCACCGTGTACGGGGTCAGGGTCACCGACCCGCGCACCGACTCCGCCAGCAGCAGCTCGCCGGTCTCGTCCTCAAAGAAGCCCTTCTGTCTCACGGCGCTCTCCATGCCCTCCATGAAGGCCCTCACGTCGTCGGCCCGGTAGCGCTCCGGCATGTCGAGCGTGTAGCTCTTGGGCTTGAGGTAGCACTTGTTGGAGGTGGGACCGTGCTGCGAGAGGCCCGGGGTGACGTTTTCCATGATGGTGTCGAGCGGCACCACGCCAAACGAGGTGGTGACAATCTTGGCTCCGGGGCTCAGCTCGACAACCGTCCGACGCGCCTCCTTGAGCTGCTCTTCCGTGGCAATGTCGGCCTTGTTGATGACCACCAGCGAGCTCTTTGAGATGGCGTTGCCCACCGCCACCACCACGTCGATGCAGTCTTCCAGCGTGGTGGCGTCGACGATGCACACGGAGCCCTGGTAGGCAAAGCGGCGCGGCGCCTTAGTGCCCGCCATCCCCATCGACTCCTCCAGGTTCTGGAGAAAATCGGCCATGCCAAAGGGGTCCGAGATGCCCGAGGCCTCGATAAACACCACGTCAAGCGCCGAGTTCATGAGCCCTGCCAGGGTGGTGGTGAAGTCCGCCTGCTTGCAGACGCAGAAGATGGAGCCATTGTTGACCTCGTAGGTCTCGACCCCGCTGTCCTCGCCCAGCAAGGAGGCGTCGATGCTCACCGCACCGATCTCATTGACGACCACGCCCACCCGCTTGCCGCTCCGGGTCTCCTCCTCAAGCAGCCGCTTGAGAAAGGTGCTCTTGCCAGCCCCCAGATACCCGGTGATGAGGTAGAGGGGTATCTCGGGAGGCACCACGTGTCCGTCGGCGCTGGGCCGGGCACCCCGGGCCTGATTCGCTTTCTGATTAATCTCGTGCTGCTGCCTCTGCTCGTCATCGAGGGGAGACATCTGCGTGCCGAGTGCGTCCATACCCACCTCGTTTCTCGCGGGTTGCGTTCTTCTCCGTGTCTCAGTTATATGATTCGTTCACCCTGTCCCGGGATTTTTTAACACGCTCTCAACACAAAATCCGCTGTCACCCTTATTCTGGCGGTGACTGTCACTTTTCAGGTAGACACCCAGCTAGCAAGCTGTTTCTAGCAACCGACAGAAAGGTGGATTGGCTATGGGCAAAGAGCTCATCTTTCAAACGCTGAGGCACGAGCCGACCGAGCGCGTGCCCTGGGTTCCGTTCGCCGGCGTTCATGCGGGCAGCCTCAAGGGATACGACGCCATCGAGGTTCTCACCGATGCCGATAAGCTGGTCGAATCGCTGCTCGAGGTCCACCGCCTGTACACCCCGGACGGCATGCCCATCGCCTTTGACCTGCAAATCGAGGCCGAGGTCCTGGGATGCAAGCTGCTGTGGGCCAAGGACAACCCGCCCTCGGTCGACACCAACCCCTACCCCGAAAAGGAGGCCGAGGCCCCCGGCGACGACTTTATCCCCACGCCCGACCAGGGACGCATCCCCATCGTGCTGGAGGCGACGCGCCGCATGAAGGAGGCCGTGGGCGACGACACCGCCCTCTACGGCCTGGTCTGCGGCCCGCTCACGCTCTCCTCGCACATCCGCGGCACCAAGATCTTCACCGACATGCGCAAGCGGCCGGAGTCAGTGCACGGCTTCATGCGCTTTGCCGCCAGCGTGGCATGCGCCATGGCCGACTACTATCTCGATGCCGGAGCCGACATCATCGCCGTGGTCGACCCGCTGGTCAGCCAGATTTCTAACAAGTTCTTCAACCTGTTCCTTCTCGACGAGTACAAGCGCATCTTTGATCACATCCGCGAGAAGGGCGCCTTCTCGGCCCACTTTGTCTGCGGCGACGCCACCCGCCAGATCGAGTCCATGTGCCAGGCGGGACCCGACTCCATCCACGTCGATGAGAACGTCGACCTGGTGGCCGCCAAGGCGATCACCGACCAGTACAACGTGGCCCTGGGCGGCAACCTGCCGCTGACCACCACCATGCTCTTTGGGTCCCAGCAGGACAACATGAAGGCGGTAATCGATGAGCTCGACGCCATCGAGGACCACACCAACCTCATCGTGAGTCCCGGCTGCGACATGCCTTACGCGGTGCCGGCCGAGAACGCCATCGGCGCCGCCCAGGCGTGCCTGCGCCCTGACGACACCCGCAAGATGCTCGAGAACTACACGGCGGGCAGCGCCTTCGACCTCGACGCGATCGAGATTCCCGACTATCCCAACCTCGATAAGGTGCTTATCGAGTGCTTCACCCTCGACCCCGACCAGTGCGCCGCCTGCACGTACATGGTAAACAGCGTGCTCGATGCCTACGACGACATCAAGGAGGACGCCGATTACAAGGTCTACCGCTACAACATCAAGGAGGACGTGGCCCGCACCATGAAGATGGGACTTTCCAAGCTGCCCACCATGGTCATCGACGGCGTGCCCAAGTTTGTCTCCATCATCCCCTCCCGGCAAGAGATCATCGACGCGGTGGCCGAGGCCAAGGCCAACAAGGCCAAGTAGGAGTGTGTCAACGGGAAACGTGTGTCAACGGGAACCGTCCCCGTTGACACACGTTTAGAGCGCGGAGGCCAGCAGGCGTTGCGTGTACGGGTGCCGGGGGCGGAGAAGGACCTCCTCGACCGGGCCCGATTCCACAATGCGGCCCTTCTCCATCACCAGCACGCGGTCGCAGAGCTGGCCCACCAGCGCCAAGTCGTGGCTGATGAAGAGCATCGCCAGACCGCGCTCGCGGCACAGCCCCGAGAGAAGCTCGACCACCTGGCGCTGCACGGTCGCATCGAGGGCGCTGGTAGCCTCGTCGCAGAGCAACAGCTTGGGGTCCATCGCCAGAGCTCGAGCTATGGCCGCGCGCTGGCACTGGCCGCCGGACACCTCGCGCGGATAGCGCGAGAAGAGCTCCGCCCCCAAGCCGCAGCGCGCAAAGAGCGCCAGCGCCCGGCGGCGGGCCTCTTCTCGGCTCTCGCCGACGTTGCGCATCCCCTCGCAGACGCTGTAGCCCAGGGTCCGCCGCGGGTCGAAGGAGCCCATCGGGTCCTGGAACACCGCCTGCACCGCCCGGCAGAGGTCGCGGCGCTCACGGCGTCCCAGCTCCCTCACGTCTCGGCCGTCTACCAGCACCTGGCCGCTCGTAGGCGCGAGCAGCCCCAGCACCATCTGGGCGGTCGTGGTCTTACCGCTCCCCGACTCGCCCACCAGGCCCACGCTCTCGCCGGCGCCCACGGCAAACGAGGAGTCCTCCACCGCCGCCAGGCTCTCCTGCCCGCGGCGGGCAAACACCTTGCGCACGTGCACCAGCTCAAGGACCGCGGGGGCCGCAGCCTTGCTTTCCTGCCCGCCGCTCATCTGCCCGCCACCTCCCGAGGCAGCGTCGGGACCGCCGCCAGCAGCTCGCGCGTGTAGGCGCTGGTCGGGCGGGAGAGAACCGCGGAGGCCGGGCCCTGCTCGACCACCCGGCCGTCCTTGAGCACCAGCACGGCGTCGGCCAGCGCCCGCGCCACGCCGATGTTGTGCGTCACCACCACCAGCGTCATGCCGTCCTCCTCACGCAGCGCCGCCAACTCGCCAATCACCTGGCGCTGGGTGACCACGTCGAGCGCGCTCGTCGGCTCATCTGCCAGCAGCAGCTGCGGGCGGAGCAGCATGGCCGCGGCGATGCCCACCCGCTGCCCGATGCCGCCGGAGAGCTCGAAGGGGTAGCTTGCCAGCACCCGCTCAGGGTCGTTCACGTTGAGCCGGGCAAGAAGGTCGATGGCCCGGGCGTCGCAGTCGGCGCGCGACGCCACGCCATGCGCCCGCGCCATCTCAAAGAGTTGGTCTCCCACCTTGCCGATGGGCGCAAATGAGGCCAGGCAGTCCTGAAAGACCAGGGATATCTGCAATCCGCAAAGGGTTCTCAGCTCCGACGCCGGCATGTCTGCCAGGCTCTTCTCGCCAAAGAATATGTTGCCGCGAGTGACCGCTCCGTTTGGCCCCAACAGCCCCAGAGCGGCGCGCAAGAGCGTCGACTTGCCACTCCCCGACTCGCCCACGATCACCAGGATCTGCCCCCGAGGCACGGCAAAGCTCACGTCGCGCACCACCGGCGCTCCGTTGAATGAGATCTCCACGTGCTCGTAGTCAAGCAGGGGCAGGGGCATGGTCCTCCTCGGTCAGGCGATGTCCAGGTCGGCGGTTATCTCGTAGTAGTCGCACGGATGGGCTACAAAACCGGTCACGTTCGACTGCGAGACGATTCCCATCTCGAGGAAGCTGGCAAAGAAGTAGCCGTTGTCGTCGAGGATGGTCTGCTGCATGCGGGTGGCCAGCGCGGCGCGCTCAGCCGTGTCGAACGTGGTATGGAGCTGCTGGTAGAGGGCCTCGAGCTGGTCGCTGTGGTAGCCGCCGAAGTTCTTGCTCGAGGAGTCGAGCGTGTCGGAGGCAAAGAAGTACTCGGGGTCGCCGGTGGGGGCGGTCACCAAGGCCGAGACGTACACGTCCCACGCCGAGGCGTCCTTGCGGATGTCGACGTGGTTGGCGCTGCTGTTGACCTGGACGTCGATCCCGATGTCCTTGAGCGTGGCCTGGGCGGACTCGGCGAGCAGCGGCAGCTCTATGCGGCCGGGGTAGGTGAGCCAGCGCAGGGTGAGCCGCCGGCCGTCCTTCTCGCGGATGCCATCGCCGTCGGTGTCGACCCATCCGGCCTGCTCCAGCACCTGCCGAGCGCCCTCCGGGTCGTAGGAGGCGACGGTCACGGTCTGCCCGCCAAACGCGAGGTTGTCGGGGAAGGCGCCCCTTCCCACCTGGCCGCGCCCGTTGAGCAGCGTGTCCACAAAGCCCTCGCGGTCGATGCCCATGGCCACCGCCTGACGCACCGCCGGGTCGGCACCCACCGGGGAGGCGTAGTTGAACTGGCCAAAGAAGGCACGGCTCGTGTAGCAGTCGGAGATGGCGTAGCTGCCGTTCTGGAACAGCGCATAGCTGGCGTAGGGCAGGCCGTACGTGGCGTTTACCTCGCCGGATTGAAGCGCGCTGGTAAGCGTGTCGCCGTCGGTGAACGAGCGGATTACAAGCGTGTCGACCTTGGGCTCGCCGCCCCAGTAGCTCTCGTTTTTATGCAGGGTGATCTCTGTGTCGGTGACGGTGTCGGCGATGTAGGGGCCGGTCCCGGAGACGTTGCGGTCCGCGGTCACCCCGGCTTGCATGTCGATGATGGCGCCGTACGGGTCGCACAGGTAGCTGATGAGCGCCGGGCAGGGCTCGCTCGTCTCGATGGCGACCGTCTGCCCATCGGCCGTGACCTGCGAGATCTTCATGTCCGAAGGCGCCCGGTCGTGGGTGGCGATAAGATCGTCGAGGCACTCCTTGACCGCCTGGCCGTCCATCTTGCGCCCGCTCGAGAAGTACACGTCGTCGCGCAGGGTGATGAGGCAATGCGTGTCGTCGGTGAACTCGTAGCCGGTGGCGAGCCAGGGCTCGGGCTTCATGGAATCCGAGAACTTGAAGAGGGTCTCGCCGACGCCGTAACGCACCGCGCTCCACCCGGAGTAGGCGCTGTGCGGGTTGAGGCCGGCGTCGTCCATCTGCACGCCATAGCCGGTGGTGCCGTAGACGAGCGTCTTGCCGGCCTGACCCGACGCCTGGGCCGCCGAGCCCGATGAGCTGGTGGACCCGCAGCCCACAAGCCCCGCCGCCACCAGCAAGGCAAGCGCCGCGCTTGCCAGCATGACCGCCAGCCTGCTCAACCCGTTTCGCTTCTGCATAATGCCCTTCATACGTGCTCCTTTCTCGTTGATGCGGACGCGTCAGCGTCGCCCTTCTCGGTGGCTGCGATAGCTCTGCCAACAAGCCGCCGGTTGCTGCGGCGCGAAAACCACCCCTGGCCTCCCGTGCGCGTGCTGCGGTGCTCGGGATCGATCCAATCGCGCAGCGTGTCGCCCAGGAGGTTGAACACCACCACGGTGATGAAGATGGCGATGCCGGGGCCGACGACGGTCCACGGCGCCGTCTGCAACAGGTTGCGGTTGTCGCTCATCATCGACCCCCACTCGGCCAGGGGCGGCTGCGCGCCCAGGCCGAGAAACGACAGCCCCGCCAGCTCCATCAGCATGGTGCCGATGTCGAGCACCGCGGTGACCAGCACGGGGCCCGCGATGTTGGGCAGCACGTGACGGACCAGCAGCTGCCGCGTGGTGCAGCCCGACAGCCGCGCCGCCTGCAGGTACGAGGCGTTTTTCTGGGCCAGTGTGAGCCCGCGCACGATGCGCGCGTACTTAGGCCACGATATGGCGGCCAGGGCGATGACCGCGTTCTGCAGCCCGCCGCCCAGCACGCCGGCCACCGCCAGAGCAAAGACCAGGCCTGGGAAGGCCAGGAAGACGTCGGAGACGCGCATGATGAGCGTGTCGACCCAGCCGCCCTTCCAGCCGGCCACAAGCCCCACGGCGGTTCCCACCACGGTGATCGCCGCCACCAGCTCAAGCGTCGAGAAGATCGATGACTGCCCGCCCATGATGATGCGCGAGAGCAGGTCGCGACCGTAGCGGTCGGTTCCGGACAGGTGCTCCAAGCTGGGCGCCTGCAGCGCCTGCGAGAGGTTTTGCGCGTACGGGTCGTAGGGCACGACGGCCGACGCGCAGGCCGCCACCACGACGAGGACGATCGCCAGCGCGGCAAAGACGGCGAGCTTGGCCTGCGTGCACTCCCGACGCACCCGCTGCGGGCGGACGGTCTTCTCGGCAGCCTGGGCCCGCTCTTGGAGCAGAGCTTCGAGCTTGGCCTGGGAATCATCTCCGGCGGGCGCCATCAGGCCTCGCCTCCCAGACGCAGGCGTGGATCGAGGTAGTGGTAGAGCAGGTCGGCCACCAGGTTCACGCCCACGTAGATGAGTGCCATCCACACCACATAGGCCTCGATCAGGGGGTAGTCGCGCATGGTGATGGAGTCGACCGCGAGCTTGCCCACACCGTCCCACTGGAAGATGGTCTCCACGATGGCGGTACCGCCGAGCAGGTCGCCGATGGAGAGCGCCAGCAGGGTAACGATCATGATGAGGCAGCTTTTTAGGACGTTCTTGACCAGGATGGTGCGCTCGGGGACGCCGCGGGCGCGGGCCCCCTCGACATATGGCTTGCCAAGCTCGTCGAGAACCGCCGCCCTGATCTGGCGGGTGTACTTGGCGGACATGGCGATACCCAGGGTGAGGGTGGGCAGGATGGCGCCTTTGAGCGAGAGCGATGCCAGGCCGGTGCGTCCGATGGCCGAGGAGACCACCGGCAGCCAGCCCAGCCGCACGGCAAACACGTAGATGAGCAGCAGCGCCACGAAGAAGTTGGGCAGTGAGTTACCGATAAACCCGAGCGCCCTGATGGCGTAGTCGACCGCCCGGTTGCGCTTGACCGCCGCTAGGATGCCGAGCGGCACCGAGATGGCGATGGTGAGCAGCACCGAGAGGACCGTGAGCACGATGGTGGCCGGCAGTTTGGAGACAAAGGTCTGAAAGACGTCCTTGCCCGAGATGTAGCTTACGCCCATATCGCCGGTGAGCACGCCGCCGAGCCAGTTGAGGTACTGCACGATAAACGGCTGGTCGAGACCGAGCTCATGCTTGCGGGCGTCGATGACCTCCTGCGAGACCGCCACGCCCTGGTTCTCGAGCATGGCCTCGACCGCGTTGCCGCCGGCCAGGTACATCATGAGGTACGCCAGCAGCGTGATGCCGATCAGGATCGGTATCAGCTGCAGCAGCCGCTTGACGACGTACGACCTCACCGATCCCCCTTGTCTGGGTGTCACGAAATCGGATTTCGTAGTACCATTGCCAGAGTAACACCAATTCAGTGCGCGTAACCTTTGCAAGCGACCCTATCTGCTCTCCGGAAGCGTCGAGAACAGGACATGGAGCACGATGATGCCGAGCAACCTTGAACTGGCACATGCAAACGGCTGCGAACCTTTTGCGGGCCCAGGACCCGCTCCCTCTGCGGCTCCGCCCTTCTCATCGGCGAGCCGGCCCCTGAGCCAGCGTGAGTTTACCAATGAGAACCGCTTCTACTGGACCGCGCGTTCTGCCAGCTACTCGAGCCAGAACCAGCACGAGCTCGTCGGCGCACGGGCCCAAGTCTGGAGCAGGGAGCTTCTCGGTCCCATCGAGCAGACGCTGGGGCGCAGGGACCCCGCGCAGGTGCGGGTGCTTGACATCGGCTGCGGACCGGGGATCTTCTCGGTGCTGCTCGCCCGCGAGGGCTTTGCGGTGACGGCGATCGACTACACTCCGGAGATGCTCAAGAACGCTCGCGCCAACGCCGGCCAGCTAGCGCGCAACATCGATTGGCGCTTCATGGACGCCCAGGACCTGGACTTTGCCGACGGTTCGTTTGACGTGGTCGTCTCACGCAACGTGACCTGGAACCTCCCCGACCCGCTGCGCGCGTACCGCAGTTGGGCGCGCGTGCTGGCCGGCGGCGGGGTTCTCGTCAACTTTGACGCCAGCTGGTACGCCTACCTCTTTGACCGGGATGACGAGCGGCGGCATCGGACGCGCGAGCTGGTGGGCTCGGTCGGCATGGACGGCTCGCGGGTGCGGACCGACGTGGACGCGATGGAGCGCATCGCCCT
>OMWF01000050.1 GCA_900314665.1 uncultured Actinomycetes bacterium | reverse complement strand
TCGATGCAAACCAAGCAAGAGCTGCTGCTCGACCTGCTCGGCACGCCTGACGTGCGTTTTTCGATACCCGCCTACCAGCGCACCTACGCCTGGACCGACCAGCAGTGCGATGAGCTGTGGCGCGACATATTCAGAGCCGCCCGTGTGCCCCGCTCGCACTTCATCGGCATGGTCATCTGCACCGACGAGCCCCGCCCGCAGGACGACTGCACGGTGCGCTGCATAGTCGACGGCCAGCAGCGCCTGGCCACCGTGTCGATCATGCTGCTGGCCTTCTCGCACTACATGGCCGTCCACGGCATCGACTTCTTTGGAATGGACGCGCAGCTGCTGCGTGAAAGCTACCTGATCTGCAACGGTAATCTGAAGCTGGAGCTTTCACGTGCGGACAAGGACACCTGGAAAGCCCTGGTGACGGGCACCGACCTGCCTGCGCGAGCCTCCACCCGGATGATAGCCAACTACCGGCGCTTCTCGGACAGAATGTCAGACCCGGGCTTTGACCCGGACCTCTTCTGGCGCGGGCTGCGCTCGCTTCTCGCCATCAGCGCCAAGCTCGGCCCCCACGACAACCCGCAGGCCATCTTCCAGAGTCTCAACTCCAAGGGCGTCCCCCTCACCACCGCCGACATGGTGCGCAACTACCTGCTCATGGCCCAGTCGCGCCGCGAGCAGACCCGCCTCTACCAGGAATATTGGGAGCCCATCCAGGGCGCCTTTGGCGACGACCCCGGCTCCGTGCGCCTCAACAACGCCATCCGCGCCTGGCTGCTGATCCGCTGCAAGACCGCCAAGTCCAAAAGCGACCGCAACGCCTTCAGCACCTTCAAGATCTTCTGCGAGGAGGAGTTCCACGGCACGGCGGAGGAGCTGCTGAGCGACCTCCGCGGCTTTGCCATGGTGTGGGCCGAGAACTTCCGCTACCACGCGGTCAAGAAGTACCGCACCTATGACTGGGCCACAATCGGGCCCAAGACGCTGGTCAGCGACCGACCGCTCAAGCTCAAGCCCGAGAATCGCGAGGCCTACGAGTTCTACCGGCGGCATTACGGCATCAACGGCAACGTCAGCGCGCGCTGGTAGCGAAGGGCAGGAGCAGCAATGGAGACCGTTCAGCAGTCGTTTCTCGAATTCTTGGGACAGCCCGAAGTCCGCTTTACCATCCCCGTCTTCCAGCGCGTCTACTCGTGGAGCGAGCAGGAGTGCGCGGACTTCTGGGAGGATGTGAACCGCGCGGGAGAACAAGGCGAGCAGCACTTCATGGGCGTGCTGCTGCACGCCATCGACCCCGAGGGGTGGCAGGGGGCGGGCACCCTCGACATCATCGACGGACAGCAGCGCATGACCACCCTGAGCATCGTGCTGGCCGCGCTCGCCGAGCATCTGGAGAAGACCGGAGCCACCGTCGACGGCATGGACGGCAGGCAGCTGCGCAGGCGCTACCTGCTGTTGGGGGACGGCGAGAAGGCAGAGGGCAAGCTGGTGCTCACCTTCCTCGACCGCTATACGCTCTTTGCGGTGGCGGCGGGCGTCCAGATTCCCGACGAGCACGCCGACCGCATCCTCGCCAACTACAACTTTTTCGCCCGCGAGATGGAGGCCCCCGGCTTTGACCTCGAGCGGCTCTGGCGCGGCCTCACCGGTCTCTTTGTAGTGAGCACCCGGCTGACCGGCGACGACCAGCCGCAGCTCGTCTTTGAGAGCCTCAACTCAAAGGGCCTGCCCCTCACCACCGCCGACCTGGTGCGCAACGAACTCATGATGCAGACGTCGGACGAGCAGCGAAACCGCCTCTACCAGGACTACTGGTCTCATCTCGAGAACCTCTCGCTCAAGATCGCCGGCGACCCCGACGCCACGCCCATCATCAACGCCTGGCTCGCCCAGCAGTTCAGAAGCACCCACCTCAAGAGTCCTGACGAGGTCTACAACGTCTTCAAGACCTGCCTGGCAAACGCCTTTGACGGATCTTTCGAGAAGCTGCTGCGCAACCTGCTCGCCTATGCCGAACGCTACGCCGCCGACAAGAACCTTCGCATCAGGGCGGAAGCCGAGACCAAGGCGTGGCTTGGCGGAAAGCCGGTGAGGTCGGTGAGCGAGCTCAAGCTCTTTGGGGATTGAGAGCCCGGCGACTACGGCGGTCAGCGAGGCTCCAGGCTCCCCACCGCGTGCCGCCGACGGCTGCGGTTCACGCGAGGAGCCGAGCTCCAGCCTGCCGGCCCCGCGCACCGCTGCTGCAAATGTAACAAAACGCGAAGATTTCGAGCTCCAGAGGCTCAGCGCTGATGCAAATGTAACAAAACGCGAAGTTTTTCAGCCCCGGACCTCCGAGAAGGGGGTCCGCGGAGGCCTCCGCCGACGCGAATCCT
>OMWF01000108.1 GCA_900314665.1 uncultured Actinomycetes bacterium | reverse complement strand
GCATCGACGATGAGCCGCATGCTCTGCTGCACGATGAACTCGCAGTAGTGATAGAGCTTGGCGCCGTCGGAGCTGATGTCGATGAACCGGTAGGTGTCGGTGACCTGCTTGAGCACGCGCGGCACGTCGAGGAGTTTCTTAAAGGGGGTGCCGAGAACCCCGTAGTAGTTGTTTTCTCGGCAGATTCGGTCGAGGGCCTTAAGCATGCGAGACGACGGGTACTCGCTGGGATCGGCAGGGAGCAGAACCACGGAGGTGTAGTCCATCACCGCGGTGAGCGCGTCGGGTACCTCGGCCTCTATCATCGCGTTGATCTCAAGGCAGGTTGCGAGAGGTACTCCGAGTCCGGGTTTGAGCACGAGCAGCTGGTGCTCGGCTTTGCTGCAAATCGAGTCTGACACGCTGACACACGCCTCATGCGCGTAACGCTCATCGTTGAACACGCCGTGAGCCAGATCGACCATGAGCCGTTCCTTAGCGCTTCCGCTCCCTTGGTTGGCCATGCCGAGCTGTGCCACGCAGCGGTCGACGCAATCCGCAAACCAGTCAAAGAGCTGCAGCTCCGCATCGGAAAACGAGGCTCCCGGTTTTGGCTGAAAGGCCCAGAGTGAGGCGGTGAGGACGTTTTTGCTGTACACGTTGTGCGCAACCGTTTGATAGCCCTCGATGAAGGCAATCTGCGTGGCGCAGGGGCTGGGGTCGGAGTGTTTTAACGGAAGCACAAACTGCTTGGAGTAGCGTTGCATGATCTCGCATCGCAGAGGCTTGTTGTCTCTGACGACCGTCTCCCAGAGGGGGTTGAAGATCTCATACCCCGTATCGGTGTACGCCAAAACGTCGAGGTTGATGTCGAGCAGGCAGAGAGGCACTCCCAACATGCGCTGGCCGATCTTGACGAGACGGCTGAGTGCCTGGTCGTCTTTGGGAAGCGATTCGATTTCCAGGCACAGGCTGTTGTAAAACTCAAAGACCGAGGCGACGATATTGATGACCCTATTGGTGCTGATGTTCTCGAGAACGAGAAAGTCGCAGCTGCACTGCGCGTACTCGCTATAGTCGATGTCGCAATTGCAGAAGATGATGCTTGCACCTGGCTGCACGTGTTTGTACGGGGGAACAACGTCGTCAAAGCACAGGTATAAGCAGTTTCCCTGCAGCATGTAGCAGCTCTCATCGTAGATTTGAAAGCGCTCGATGGGCATGTCGGAACTGGGATCCTCATACGACCTGACGGTGCAGTTTCCAAAGCGGTCCGCAAAGATTGCCGTACTGAGCCCGAACCGGTGCATGGCACTGCCTCCTGTGAAACCGTCGACATAAGCTCTGCTTAGTTGTAATGGGAATTGCGCGAGCGCGGCGGGGGCAGAAACGGTCAATTCGCTTTGATATTTCAAATCATCTTAGGCAGATTGCACTAATGCTTGAAGCCATATCGCAGCCAGTGTGCGGGTCGCACATGCTGATTCATGACGCAGCAATCCTCCAGGGCGCCCCAACATCGCAGAATCTCTATGATTCGATGTGCATTGCGCAGTTCCTGAGGCTTAAAAAAGTGCTGTTTGCATACTGTCGCTTCAGGAGTGGCGAAATCTTGACTTCAACCGTGCAGACTGATCAATGGGGCGAGAAAAGCGGAGCGATTCGCTTCTAGAGGAGGGTGCTTAAAACTCTTATAACAATAGCTGTCTAACCTACCAAGCACGATGAGTGGAAACGTGATCAGCATGAGTGGCGGCAAGCGTGAGTTTGGCGGTGTGGGGCTGTCGAGCTGCATACCTGCCCGCTTGAGCCAATAGACCTTAAGCGACCTCCGGTTGGAATTGCCCGGCGAGTCAAGCAGAAGCGCGGAGGGCTTCTCGCCGGTTTGGATAGAGAAGCGTCTGACCAGCAGGCAAGCGAAAAGTACAAGGCAGATGAGCATGCCCCAGCGGCTCATGCAGCCGTTGACGCTGGTGGTATGGACAGGTGGTTTGTGTCCCCGGGCAATCAGGCGATAAAGGCACGGTCCGAAGGCGGGAACGCCCAAGAAACCCTCCGGAAGCCTTCCCTAAGGAGGTGCAGGAAGCCGAGAAGTAACAGCGCTGCATTGCGGCTACGCAATCCGATAAGCCCAGTGCTCGGGTGGGTGTGGTGGGGCCGGAGGCTCCCTTACGACCGAGCTCATGTAACAGGGCCATCCAAGCCAAGAAAAGGAGCGTGAGCACCATGAACGACTATCTTGCCCAGCCCGTTAGCGACCGCATTAGCACCATGCGCAAGGCGGTTCGCGACCGGGTTATCTACATTGACTCGGAGCAAGCACGGCTGATCACCGAAGCCGATAAGAAGTACGGCCCGATGATTCCCTACCTCAAGATCAACAAGATCTACCGTCATGTGCTTGAGAACATGACCTGCCGCGTCGAGGACTTTGAGGTCCTGGTCTGCAACAAGGGCACGCACTTCTGCGGCTCGTCGGTGAACCCCATCTGGCAGGGCGGCAGCGTGCACCTGATGAGGATCGAAGCCGGCGCGTGGACCTTGGGCGAGGACGGCGTCTACCACAACCAGCCGGGCAGCGGCTGCGACCTGGCCATGGAGCAGGCCGATTACCAGGAGCTTTGCAAGGTGCGCGACTACTGGATGGGTCGGACCCTCAACGACGTGGCCATGGCGTCCAGCCCGCAAGACGTCTACCAGGAGCAGATGCGCGTGGGAGGCGGCCCGGTGCACGAGGGGATGCCGCTCATGATGCTGCCTCCGGGACATTTGACGCCGGGCTTTAACAACATGATGCAGATCGGCTATGGCGAGATTAAGAGGCAAGCTGAGGAGTGGCTCGAGGCCCATCGCAGCCGCCTGATGGGCGACGACACCGATAAGTGGATGTTCTATACCGCCGTGGTGGACATCTGCGAGGGCATGATCGCCTGCACCAACCACTATGCGGACGCCTGCCTGGCAAAGGCGGAGCAGACCGAGGACCCCGCGCGCAAGGCGGAGCTTGAGAGCATGGCCGACGGCCTGCGCTGGATCGCCACCAGGCCCCCGCGCCACTTCCGCGAGGCGCTGCAGATG
>OMWF01000067.1 GCA_900314665.1 uncultured Actinomycetes bacterium | reverse complement strand
ACGAGGAGGTACCGGGGATGCAGGGAGCAGGAAGATTCGCGCCGACGCCTTCGGGGCGCATGCATCTGGGCAACCTCTTTGCCGCGCTGCTCGCCTGGCTCTCCGCCCGCAGCCAGGGCCTGCGCTTCATCCTGCGCATCGAGGACCTCGACGTGGTGGCGAGCAAGTCCTCGTACATCCCCGTCATCGAAGACGACCTGCGCTGGCTGGGAATCGACTGGGACGAGGGAGGGCTGGAGGGCGGACCGCACGCACCTTACCTGCAGCACGAACGCTTCGACCGCTACCAGCAGGCCTTTGACCTCTTGCAAGGCCGAGGATTGCTCTACCCCTGCTTCTGCTCGCGCGCCGAGCTCCACGCCGCCAGCGCCCCGCACGCCTCCGACGGCCAGGTGGTCTACGCCGGCACCTGCCGATCGCTGACTGCCGCTCAGATTGCCGAGAAGTCCAGGGTCAAGCGCCCCGCGTGGCGCCTCGCCGTGCCGGACCGGACCATCTCGTTCACCGACCGCCGCTGCGGGCCGTACCAGGAGGACCTGGCAGCAGAATGCGGGGACTTCATCGTCCGCCGCTCGGACGGGCTCTTTGCCTACCAGCTGGCGGTGGTGGTCGACGACGCGCAGATGGGGGTCACCGAGGTGGTGCGGGGAGGGGACCTCATCGGCTCCACGCCACGGCAGATCTACCTGCAGGAGCTCCTGGGCTGCCCTCATCCCGCTTACGCCCACATCCCGATGCTCATCGCCCCTGACGGTCGTCGCCTGGCAAAGCGCAACAAGGGAAGCGACGCCGCCGTCCTGCGCGAGCGCTTCTCTGCCGAGGAAGTCGTGGGGTGGATGGCGCATGCCGCGGGCCTGCGGCCGAATCCGACGCCGCTCTCCCCCGCCCAGCTCGTCGAGGGGTTCAGCTGGAACCTGGTGCGCGGCGGGGACATCGTGGTGGGCGACGCCTTCCTCTGATGCGGATCCGCAGCAGGCGGCAGCAGGGGCGGAGGCGCCCGAGCCGCTGCAAAACGAGGGAAGGCGCCGCGGCACGCGGCGCCTTCCCATAAGCGGACCCCTGTCGCCCGAGCCCAGACGGGCCCTGCGCCCCGGCCCTCTCCCTTAGAACGAGGGTCCCTGGGTCTGCGTGTTGTTCTTGAGCAGCACGTCGTGCGCTCCGCCCTCAGTGATGGACGTGGCCGAGACGAGCGTGAGCTTGGCCTTGTCCTTGAGCTCGGAGATGGAGTTTGCGCCGCAGTTGCACATCGTGGACTTGACCTTGTAGAGGGTCATCTGCACGTTGTCGTGCAGCGGGCCGGCGTAGGGAACGTAGGAGTCGACGCCCTCCTCGAAGGAGAGCTTGGCGGCGCCGCCCAGGTCGTAGCGCTGCCAGTTGCGGGCACGGGCCGAACCCTCGCCCCAGTACTCCTTCATGTACGTGCCGTTGATGTTGACGCGCGCCGAGGGGCTCTCGTCAAAGCGGGCAAAGTAGCGGCCGAGCATCAGGAAGTCCGCGCCCATGGCCAGGGCGAGCGTGATGTGGTGGTCGAAGACGATGCCGCCGTCAGAGCAGATGGGCACGTAGATGCCGGTCTCCTTGGCGTACTCGTCGCGCGCCTTGGCCACGTCGATGACGGCTGTGGCCTGGCCGCGGCCGATGCCCTTCTGCTCGCGGGTGATGCAGATGGACCCGCCGCCGATGCCGATCTTGACAAAGTCGGCGCCGCAATCGGCGAGGAAGCGGAAGCCGTCGCCGTCGACCACGTTGCCGGCGCCCACCTTGACGCTGTCGCCGTAGTTCTCGCGAATCCAGGAGAGGGTGCGCTTCTGCCACTCGCTGAAGCCCTCGGAGGAGTCGATGCAGAGCACGTCGACGCCGGCCTCGATGAGCGCCGGGACGCGCTCGGCGTAGTCGCGCGTGTTGATGCCGGCGCCCACCAGGTAGCGCTTCTGGGCGTCGAGCATCTCGTTGGGGTTGCTCTTGTGCTGGTCGTAGTCCTTGCGGAAGACGAGGTAGAGCAGGCGGCCCTCATCGTCGATGATGGGCAGCGAGTTGATCTTGTGCTCCCAGATGATGTCGTTGGCCTCGGACAGCGTGGTGCTGGCCGGAGCGGTCACCAGGTGGTCGAAGGGGGTCATGAACTCCTTGACCTTGATGCTCGGGTCCATGCGGGAGACGCGGTAGTCGCGGCTGGCGACGATGCCCACCAGCTTGCCGTTGGGGGTGCCGTCCTCAGTCACCGGAACCGTGGAGTGGCCGGTCTGGCGCTTGAGCTCGAGGATGTCCGCCAGGGTGTTCTCCGGCGAGACGTTTGAGTCGGACACCACGAAGCCGGACTTGAAGTCCTTGACGCGGGCCACCATGGCGGCCTCGTCCTCGATGCTCTGGGCGCCGTAGATGAAGGACAGGCCGCCCTCGCGGGCCAGGGCCACGGCCATCGTGTCGTTGGACACGGACTGCATGATGGCGGAGGTCATGGGGATGCTGAGCTTGATGTCGGGCTGCTCGCCCACCTTGAAGCGGGTGAGCGGAGTGGAGAGGTCCACGTTGTCGGGGATGTTCTCTGACGATGAGTAGCCGGGTATCAGCAGGTACTCGTTGAACGTATGTGCGGGCTCATCGTAGTAGTAGGCCATCTGAGCATGCTCCCTTGTCATCAGGCGGCGATCTCGCCGCGTCCATCCCCTCATAACAGCGCTCGGCTGCGGTGCTTATGGGTATCCTAACGCACGCGCCCGGCAGATGCAGCATCGTTGGCCGCACAGGCTTGCGCGGTTCGGCCGAAGTGTGGCGTAAAGCCCTACTCCTCTGCGCCGTGCGAGCGCTCGAGCTGCTGGATCTGCTCGAAGAGCGCATCCACGATCTGGTCCGCTGGCACCTTGCGCAGCGGCTCTCCCTGGGCAAAGAGCAGGCCCTCATCCTTGCCGCAGGCCACGCCCAGATCGGCGTCGCGGGCCTCCCCGGGGCCGTTGACCGCACAGCCCATGACCGCCACTTGGAGCGGAAGGCGCACGTGGCGCAGGCGCCGCTCCACCTCGGTGGCGATGGGTATCAGATCGACCTGGCAGCGCGAGCAGGTGGGGCAGCTCACGAGCTCGGGCGCGGTGCGGCGCAGTCCCATCGCCCCGAGCAGCATCCATGCCACCCGGATCTCCTCCACCGGATCGGCGGTGAGCGAGATGCGCAGGGTGTCTCCGATGCCCTCGGCCAGCAGGATGCCCAAGCCGGCCGCGGACTTGACGGTTCCCTGGAGGACCGTGCCGGCCTCGGTCACCCCGATGTGCAGGGGCACCTCGGGCAGCTCGCGCGAGAGCAGCCGATAGGCCTCGACCGTGGTCATCACGTCATGGGCCTTGGCGGAGAGCACGATGTCCGAGAAGCCCCGCTGATTGAAGTGCTCGACAAAGGCGAGGCAGGAGGCGGCGAGCTTCTGGGGCAGCGAGAGCTCCGTGCGCTCGCGCACCTCAGGGTCGAGGGAGCCCGCGTTGACGCCGATGCGGATGGGGATGCCCTGCTCCCCCGCCGCCTCGATGACCTGGTCGACCTTCTCCCAGCTGCCGATGTTGCCGGGGTTGATGCGCAGCTTGGCCGCCCCGTAGCGGGCGGCGCCGATGGCGATGCGGTGATCAAAGTGGACGTCGGCCACCACCGGCAGCGGGCTTTGGGCGACAAGCTCGCCGAAGGGCTCGACCGAATCGAGGTTGGGGACCGCCACGCGCACGACCTCGCAGCCGGCGTCGGCCAGCCGCGCGATCTGCGCGAGGTTGCCTTCTACGTCGAGGTGCGGGTGCCCCGGGGCGCCCTCGTCGGTCATGGGCACGCTGGTCATCGACTGCACCACGACCGGCGCCCCGCCGCCGAGGGGCACCGTCCCCACCATGACCTGGCGCGTGAGGGCGCGGGCCGGCGCCGCGATCTGCTGCTCCATCGCTCAGCCTCCAAAGAAGCCGGTGGCGATGCGTCCGATGTCCTGTACCAAGGTGTAGACGAAGAGCAGGCCGAAGAGCGCCATGGCCGCCACCGAGATGTAGTTCTGAACCTTGACGCTCACCTCCCTGCGACTGATGACCTGGATGGTCTCGACCAGGAACTTCCCTCCGTCGAGCGGCGGGATGGGAAGCAGGTTCATGAGGCCGAGCGAGACGGACACGGCGGCCACGATCGAGCCGAAGGAGGCCGCGCCCTGCGAGACCGCCTGCTGGGCCATGACCGCCACGCCCACCACCGAGGCTGACTGCGAGAGCACCTCTTGCACCTTGAAGGGGTTAAAGAGGTTGACGATGGCCACGCAGACCTGCCCTATGTAGGCCATGGTGGCCTTGAAGGCTTCTGGAACGGAGAGCTTGTAGTTGACGCTCTGGGGAGATATGCCCAGATAGGGGCTTCCGTCACGGTCTCCGAGAACCGCCGTCGCGCTCATCTCGGCGCCCTCGCGGTTCCAAGTGAGAACCATCTCGTCGCCGGGCTGGTGCCCCGAGATGGCGCCGGCCACATCGGTCCAGCTGGAGACCTCCTGCCCGTCGATGCCGGTGATGGTGTCTCCGGCAACAAGCCCCGCCTGCTCGGCGGCGCTCCCCTCGCCCACCACGGCCAGGGTGTTGCTGCCGTAGTAGACGCCGTTAAGGCAGAGGATGAGCATGAGAACTGCGATGGCGGTGAGGATGTTCATGACCGGTCCGGCCACCAGCACCGCCACCCGCTTGCCGTATGAGAGGGCCGAGTAGGTGCCCTTGCGCTGCTCGTCGATCAACGCCTGCTCGTCGTCGACCAGACGCGGTTGACCGGCGGCCAAGCCTCTGGCCGGGTCTTCGGGGGCGAGGTAGCGGGGTGAGAGCTCGCGACCCTGGGCGCGGGCGGCGCGCTGCTGCCGCTTGAACTCCGCCGAGTCGTCTGCCACCACCGAGGCCCAGCCCTCTAGCGTCATGAGCAGGTCCTCGGCCCGGTCTGCGGGATTTGCCACCTGATCGTCCGGCCCGGCGTTGGCCGGCAGCACGGTTGGCATGCGGAGCAGCCCCGACGAGGTGAGGTACCAGGCCAGATGCTCGGCGTCGGTGGCACCCTGCCGGTAGACGTAGGCCAACGCGTGCTTGAGCAGCGGGTCTTCAGGTCCCGGCTCCATTCCGGCGATGCGCGCGTAACCGCCAAACGGATAGGCGGTGAGGCCAAAGGCGGTTCCGCCCTTCTTGAAGAGGTAGATGTGGGGTCCAGGCAGCCCCACCATGAACTCGGAGACGCGCACCTTGAAGGCGCGGGCCATGGCATAATGCCCAAATTCGTGAATCACCACCAGCACCGAGAGCAGCACGACCCCGATGACGATGGTCTCGATAACCTGCATGCAACCTCCAAGCGCAGGCGCGCGGCCTGCGTCGCGAGAATCCTACCCCAGTGCGAGAAGCGCGGCCGAGGCGGCCCGCCGCGACTCGGCGTCGACCTCCTCGAGCTGCGCAATCGACTCGACGGGAGCGGTCCGGTGGGCCTCCATGACCGTCTGGACCACCGCGTCGATGTCGGTGAGCCGGCAGCGCCCCGCGAGGAAGGCGGCCACCGCCACCTCGTTGGCGGCGCTCATGGCGCACGGCATGGTGCCGCCCGTGCGACCGGCGTCGAGGGCCAGCGTAAGGCACCGGAACGTCTCATAGTCGGGTTCGAAGAAGTCCAGTTTCCCGAGTGTTGCGAAATCGATACGCGGGCACGGCGTCTCCCAGCGGTGCGGGTACGAGAGCGCGAACTGGATGGGGATCCGCATGTCGGCAGCGCCCAGATGAGCCTTGATGGAGCCGTCGACGTACTCGACCATGGAGTGGATGCAGCTCTGCGGCTGGATGACGATCTTGACCTTGTCGACGGGCACGTTGAAGAGGTGGTGCGCCTCGATGGCCTCAAGCCCCTTGTTCATGAGCGTGGACGAGTCGATGGTGATCTTGGGACCCATGGTCCAGGTGGGATGGGCCAGCGCCTGCTCGGCCGTGACCTGGGCCAGCTCGTCCCGGGTCATGCCGCGGAAGGGGCCGCCGCTGCACGTGAGCCAGATGCGATAGGCCTCGGCAGGGTTCTCGCCCAGATAGCACTGGTAGATGGCGGAGTGCTCGGAGTCGACCGGAAGCAGCGTCTCGTGGGTGGCGAGCGGCATGATGAGGTCGCCGCCTACCACGAGCGACTCCTTGTTGGCGAGCGCCAGGACCTTTCCCGCCTTGAGGGTCGCGTAGCTGGCCTCCAGGCCGGCCGCCCCCATCAGGGCGTTGAGCACCAGGTCCGTGCCGTCGAGCTGGGCAAGCTCGCGCACCGCCTCCGGTCCGAAGCCCACGCGGCAGCCCGCGGGAAGCCCTGCCAGGGCAGGGTCGTCACGGCGGCTCTCGTCGCCGATGGCGAGGTTGCCGACCCCAAACTCGCGGGCCAGGCAAACGGCCTTCTCCACATGGGAGTTCACCGCCAGCGAGACCACCTTGACCAGGTCTGGATGACGGCGCGCCACGTCAAGCGTCTGAGTGCCGATCGACCCGGTGGCGCCCAGCACCGCGATCCGCTGGCAGCCGTCGCTGTTTGAGCAAGAGCGTCCCATCTATAAGACCCCCAGAAGCTTGAGCATGAGGTAGGAGACGAAAGACACCAGGATCAGGGAGTCGACGCGGTCGAACATGCCCCCATGGCCGGGCATGATGGTGCCCGCGTCCTTGACGCCGGCGCCGCGCTTGATGCGCGACTCGGTCAGGTCGCCGAGCAGGCCCACCACGCCGCAGACCGCACCCATCACCAGTGCCTCCACGACGGAGACGTCGACAGCGGGGATGAAGGGAAGGGCGAGCCAGACGAGCATCGACCCCGCAAGCCCGCCGAGAAAGCCCTCCCAGGACTTGTTGGGCGAGATGCGGGGCACCAGCTTGTGGCGTCCGAAGCGAGATCCCACCAGGTAGGCGAAGGAGTCGTTGATGACCACTGAGACAAAGACTACCAGGGCCACCGCACCGCCAGAATACCCGGTGATGCCGTCGCGGACCAGCACGAAGCTGGAGAGCATGAGACCCGTGTACACGGCCCCGAAGAGCGTCACCGAGATGTCGGTGACGCGCACCCGCGGGTAGATTACGTACCAGAGGGCGAGGATGCCGAGCAGGATGAAGGTCAGACCGAGCATCAGGGTCTGGCCCCCGATGAAGGCGGTGATCGGATAGCAGATGGCGAACACGATGCCCAGGACCGAGATGGGCATGAGCCCGGAGATGCGCATCATGCGGTAGAACTCGTAGGCGCACAGGCCCGAGACCACCGCGATGAGCACCATCGTCGAGATGGGCCCCATATACAAGCAGGCCAGGAAGGCGATGAGGTAGACCGCACCGGAGGCAATGCGCTTGGGGAGGTCCGAGAACCGCTTCTTGGCTGGTTTGGACGCCCTTGCGGAGCCGGCGGATCCCGCCTTGCCGCGACCATCGTCCGCCATACCTGCCTCCTCCCCCGCCTGCGACGCCATAACGAGCAACTCTCAATGTGTAGGGTACCCCATCGAGCCTCCATATACCTGCGGGCACCTGCGGGCATCGGCCACAGGGAGGCCCCGCACGAGATTCCTTGGGCCCTAGGAGCCGTCCACCTTGCCAAAGCGCCGGCTCCGCCCCTGGAAGTCGACGAGGGCGTCGAGCAGCCCGTAGCGGTCGAAGTCGGGCCACAGTGTATCGGTGATGTAGAACTCGCTGTAGGCGGTCTGCCAGATGAGGAAGTTGGACAGGCGCTGCTCGCCGCTGGTGCGAATCAACAGATCGGGGTCGGGCGCCTCGGGGTCGTAGAGATGCGACGAAACGCACCTCTCGTCAATGGAGGAGGGATCGAGCTCTCCTGCTGCGACCCTCTCGGCTATCTCGCGGACGGCATCGGCAATCTCGCGTCGGCCGCCGTAATTGACCGCCATGGTGAGCGTGAGCCCCTTGTTGTCTTTGGTCTCCGCGATGGACTGCTCGAAGATGCGCCTCGTCTTGTCAGGCAGGGCGGAGAGGTTCCCGATGAGCCGCACCCGGGCGTCATGGTCTTCCAAGCCCTTGAGCTCGGCCGCCATGGTGCTCGCAAAGAGGTTCATGAGCATGTCGACCTCGCGGCGGGGCCGGTTCCAATTCTCGGTCGAAAAGGCATAGATGGTGAGCCACCCGATGCCGAGCTCGTCACAGGCGAGAATGGCCTCTCGAACCGCGGCGATGCCTGCCTTGTGGCCGGCCGTGCGCGGCAGGCCCCGGGACTGCGCCCAGCGCCCGTTGCCGTCCATGATGACGGCTACGTGCCGGGGCAGGCGCTCGAGGTCGAGCCGCTCAAGCGCCGCGCCCCGCACCGGGTCGTTGAAGAACTGGAAATGCGAGTCTGGTGATCCGGACATGCTAGATCTCCATCACCTCGGCTTCCTTCTTCTTGAGCACCTCGTCGATCTTGGCCACGTACTTGTCGGTGATCTTCTGGATCTGCTCCTCCTCGCGGTGGAGCTCGTCCTCGGGCAGGTCTCCGTCCTTCTTGGCCTTCTCAAGCTTGTTGTTGCCGTCGCGGCGATGGTTGCGGATTGAGACGCGCGCCTCCTCGGCGACCTGTCGGCACTGCTTGACGAGCTCCTTGCGGCGCTCCTCGGTGGGAGCCGGGAAGGGCAGGCGGATGACCAATCCGTCGTTGTTGGGAGTGATGCCGAGGTCGCTTGCCTGGATGGCCTTCTCGATAGCCTTGAGAGAGGTCTTGTCCCACGGCTCAATGACGAGGAGGTGGGCCTCCGGGGTCTTGATGGCGGCAATCTGCGTGATGGGGGTGGAGGCGCCGTAGTAGTCGATGCTGATGTTGGCGAGGGCGCTGGCATTGGCGCGTCCGGTGCGGATGGTGCCCAGTTCGCGCTCGTAGGCATCGATGGTCTTCTCCATCGCCTGCTTGGTTGCTTCGATGATCTCTGAGGCCATGTCGGTTTCCTTCCCTGTTGACGGATAGACCTAGTTTGCGGTGACGACGGTACCCACCGGCTCGCCGCGCAGGGCGCGGGCGATGTTGCCGGGCACGTT
>OMWF01000220.1 GCA_900314665.1 uncultured Actinomycetes bacterium | reverse complement strand
GGCTTCCCGTCCGCGCGGGCGGCGTCGCCACCTCGGGATGACCGATGCGTTGAGCTGCATGAAACGGCAGATAGACGCAGATACGCGCATCAAAGTCCGGGCCATTGGCCCGGGGCGCTGGGAAAGCGAGGGGGCGCCCCGATACACCGCTTCTACAGGGCTGCTTCTGCCTCCGAGGGGCTCACTCGACCCTCATAACCATGCAAGCTTAAATCTCGTACAAGGAGAGCCCTCACCCCAGATTAAACGTCAGGGGCGGAGCCTCTTGGCTCCGCCCCAACCGGCTGGGCACCTGTGGGCACAGCCTTATGCGGTTACGTTCCGTAGATCGCGAGCGCCCGTCCGCTACATGTTGAACTCGTACTCGGCGAGGGTGTCGTAGGACCCGGTATCGATGATCTCGAGCACGCCCTCGACGTCAACCAGCTCGTCAAGATTGGCCACGTCGCTGCCGTCAAACCACATGAACGTCTCGGCGTACTTGCCAGGCTTGATAGTCTCGTAGAGGTAGGGGGAGCACATCTTTCCGTTGACGGAGAAACTGTCGTACTTGTCCGTGATGTAGAATTCCTTGTCGCTCTTGTTGGCGACCTTGACGGTGAAGCCGGGGTCGTCCGCCCAATCGACCTTCTTGTCAAGGACCTCGATGATGCAGTAGTCATCGTCAGCGATGATCTGGCCTATGGGGATGACCTGCTCGGTCGATCCCCCGCTCGAAGCGGTGGAAGTGGCGGCGGTGGACGTAGCCGCCGTGGATGCCGTCGAAGCGGTGCTGGCAGGAGCCTCGCCCTTCTGGAACTTGAGCTCGCTTGAACCCTGCGTGAGCGTCAGGGTGTCGCCGCTGAGCTTGCCGGTGACCTTCTCGCCCTCCATGGTGAAGGTGGCCTCGGTTGCGCTCTTGGGCTCCCAGGACCCGCTGACCTTGTCGCCAAAGAGGTCGAACGTGTAGGTCTTGTCCTCATTGACCGTCAGGCTCACGGACATGCCAAACGACTCCATGAGTTTGAGGTCGTCCTGGCTGACGCTCTCGCCGTCCTCCGTCATCGCCGTGAGCTTCCAGTAGCCGGCGAACGCCTTGGTGTTGTCTGCCTTTCCGCAGCCCACCAGCGCCAAGCACAGCGCAAGCGCCACTGCCAGGACCAACGCCAGTCTCCCCTTACCTTTCATCCTTCTCACTTCCTTTCACTACCGGTTTCACTGCCGTCATGCGTTGAGGGCTCCGCCGCAGTACTCGCAGCGCCCGCTTGCATCGGGAATGGTGGTCGCGCCGCAGAAGGGGCAAGTCACGGCCTGCTTGGGCGCCGCCGCCTCGGCGACCTTCTCGCGCTCGTGCTCGCGAACCTGGGTCAGCGCCTCGCGCAGCTCGTTGGCCTGCCGCTCGGCTTCGCGGAACTCGACGGAGTTGCACTCTTCGATGCGGTAGTCGTTGACCTTGAAGGTGATGGAGTCGTAGTAGGGCACGTTCACATGGATGGTCACGTAGACGTCGTAGTCGATGTCGTAACGTGGGGGGCTGTAGCTCTGCTGCTTGCCGTCTTTGTCCTTCCAGTACAGCTCGGTGCGGGTCTCGCGGGTCTCAGTCTCACATCCGGTGACCTGTGTGAAGTCAAGCACGTCGGGGTTTGCGTCGCGCCAGCGCGAGGTGGTGGTCACCAAGAAGCGGCCGGCGTCCTCGTCGAGAAGCACCTTGGTGTCGGTGCCTATCGTGCGGGTGACGTTAAAGGCGGCTACGCGCTCCTTGTTGGCCTCGCGCCACTCGAGCTGCTCGCGGATCTGCTCCACTGTCGAGCGGCGCCGGTCGCTGAAGAACGGCGAGAGCTTGCTGGCGCACTCCTTGCACAGGTTGCCGTCCTCAAGCTTGCGATTGCCCAGAAGGCCTATCTCTCCGCCGCAGATAGCGCAGGTTTTCTTCTCAAACACCTTCCCAAACAAGCCCATGGGTCTCCTCTCCTCTCCGTTCGCCTCTTATCCGTCATGCCTTAACTGGCAAGATAAGCGTGACGGGTTGGCGGCACGCAAAGAAGAGCCCCGCGACCCAAGCAAGGGCGCGGGGCGTGACCTCATGGCCCAGTTCTGCGGGCGGCATCGGGTCGGGCGGCGCTACTCCCCTCCCCGACCCATGCCCGGCACGATGTAGCCGTTGGACACGGCATGTACAGCCAGGCGCAAGATGTTGTCATAGCCGGTCTTTGCCAGGATCTCGGAGATGTGGCGTTTGACCGTGCCCTCGCTCAGGTAAAGCTCGG
>OMWF01000072.1 GCA_900314665.1 uncultured Actinomycetes bacterium | reverse complement strand
GAGGGCGATGCCGGGCTCGGGGGCCGCGCCCTGCCCTCTGCGGGGCGCGCGGGACCGGGGGCGTTTGCCAGCACGTTGCTTCCCCAGACCGTCTGGGCGGTGCGCCAAGGACTATGATTGGGCATTGACGGCTCAATCGCGAGAAAGAGGTCTACGTCTATGCAAGAACGCGCGAATATCCGGTTGTCGCAGGTCGTGAAGTCCGTCGCGCTGATGGCGCTGGCGGCTCTCTGCTGCATGGCCATCGCCGCCTGCGGCAAGCAGAACACGGCGCCCAGCTCGTCCGACGCCACCCTCAACATGGCCGACACCAGCGGCGGTGTGGCCGCCACGGTGGGCGACGCCCAGATCGGCGAGAACGCCGTTACCGCCTACATCGAGGCCATCCGCTCCTCGCAGGGCCTGGAGGACGATGCGGCGTGGGCCCAGTGGCTGGTTGACAACGGCCTCACCCCCTCCGATGTGCGCTCCCAGGTCATCCAGAGCTTCGAGCAGATGGTGCTCCTGCGTCAGGCCGCGGCCGACCAGGGCGTGACCGTCAACTCGGACGACATCGACTCGCAGATCGAGACCCTGAAGTCGATGTACGGCGGCGAGGATTCCTGGAACCAGGTCCTGGAGAGCTCGGGCATCTCCGAGGAGTACTACCGCAACATGCTTGAGCTGCAATCCCTGCAGTCCGGCTTGTCCGATAAGGTCACGGCAGACGTCACCGCGTCCGATGCGGACCTTCTCGCCCAGGTACAACAGAACCTCTCGACGCTCAACGGCGCCAAGCGCTCGAGCCACATCCTCTTCAGCTCCGATGACGAGGCCACCGCGCAGCAGGTGCTCGACCAGCTCAACGCCGGCACCATCTCCTTCGAGGATGCGGCCGCTCAGTACTCGATTGACACCGGGTCGGCATCAAAGGGCGGCGATGTCGGTTGGGATAAGACCACCGGCTTTGTCCAGGCGTACCAGGAGGCTCTCGACAAGCTGAGCCCGGGCGAGATGAGCGGGCTCGTGACCTCCAACTACGGCATCCACATCATCAAGTGCACCGACCAGTTTGCGGTGGTGGGCGACCTCACGTCGCTCTCGCAGGTGCCCTCCGACCTGCTCGAGTCGCTGCGCAGCTCGGCAGACCAGCAGGCCAAATCGCAGGCGTACAGCACCTGGATGCAGGACTACCAGAGCAAGGCCAAGATCAAGGTCAACGACATGCCCAAGAACCTGCCGTACGACGTCGACCTGACCGGCTACACCAAGTCCACCACCTCGACCGGCAGCACCGCAGCCGCCACGAGCGAGGCCGGCACGGAGTCGACCGGGCAGTAGCGGCAGCGGCGCGGCCCGCAAGCGGCTGCTTTAAGACGCGCCACCGGCGGGCGTCCCTGCGAGGGGCGCCCGCCTTCTCTTGTCCACGAGCGGTGGATGGGGCCGCCTTGTCAGTCGAGGCGCCAGGCGCTCGCCTGCCGCGCATGTGCCCAGAGAGCGTTGCACTTCACGCATTCGGATACAGCTTATCGATTGCGTTCGCCCCGTGTTCTCGTATACTTGCCTGAACGCAAGAGGGTCGAAAAGGGGACAACATGACAGAATCGAACACCCCAGCAGCCGCTGGGAAGAGTGTCAAACGCTCGGCTTGGTCAAGCAAGTGGGCGTTCATCCTGGCCGGTGCCGCCTCGGCGGTGGGCCTGGGCAACCTGTGGCGCTTCCCGTACCTGGCTGCACGCTACGGCGGCGGCATGTTCCTGCTCACCTATTTTGTCCTGGCTTTCACGGTGGGCATCTCGCTGCTGCTGCTTGAGACGGCGCTGGGTCGCCGCACCCGCCAGTCGGTCATCGGGTCCTTTTCGTATTACAACAAGAAGTACCGTTTCATCGGGGTTCTGGCCACGCTGGTGCCCTTCATCATCACGCCGTACTACTGCATCATCGGCGGCTGGGTGACGCGGTACCTGGCAGCCTACGTGGTCGGCTCACCCAGCGCGATGGCTGACGGCGGCGCCTTCTTCACCAGCTTCATCACCAGCCCGGTGGGGAGCCTCGCGTTCATGGTCATCTTCATGGCCATCGTCTTCATCGTGGTGGGCTTGGGCGTCCAGAAGGGCATCGAGAAGTCCAACCTCATCATGATGCCGCTACTCATCGCCTTCACAATCGGCATCGCCATCTTCTGCATGGTGCAGCCGGGCGCCTGGGAGGGCGTCAAGTACTACCTCGTTCCGGACTTCTCCAAGTTCTCGCCGCAGCTTGTGATCGGCGCCCTGGGACAGATGTTCTACAGCCTCTCGCTGGCCATGGGCATCATGGTCACTTACGGCTCCTACCTCGATAAGAAGGAGAACCTGACCGCTGGCGTGAGCTACATAGCCGGCTTCGACCTGCTGGTCTCGTTTTTCGCCGGCATCATGATCGTGCCCGCCGCCTTCATGGCCATGGGCTCGGCCGACGCTGTGGCTGCCGGCTCCGGCCCCTCGCTCATGTTCATCACCCTGCCCCAGGTGTTCGTGGATATGGGCGCGGCTGCCAAGGTGATCGGCGTCCTGTTCTTTGTGCTGGTGCTCTTTGCCGCTCTCACCAGCGCCATCTCTCTGATGGAGGCCTGCGTCTCCATCGTTCAAGACGGCCTGCACTTCTCGCGCCGCAAGGCCATGACCATCGTCATCATTATCGTGCTCGCCCTCGGCTTCTTTGTGGACGGCGGCTACAGCTTCTTCTCGTTCATCCAGCCCATGGGCGAGGGGTCCAGCCTGCTCGACCTCTTCGACTTTGTCTCCAACTCTGTGCTGATGCCCATCGTGGCACTGCTGACCTGCATATTTGTTGGTTGGGTCATCAAGCCCAAGGAGCTTATCGACGAGGTCCGATCCTCCAGCAAGTTCAAGCTGGCGTCGGTGTGGTCGGTCATGATCAAGTTCATCTGCCCGGTGCTGCTGGTCATCATCCTGATTGCCTTCGTGGGGTCGAGCCTCGGAGCCTTCAGCATCTAAGGCATCATCGGCCGCAGACCGGAAACCGTGCAGGGGCGGACGCTGGCATGGCGCCCGCCCCTGTCTGTTTGTCGGGCGTGGGTGCACACTCCGCAGCCTTCCAGACCGTCGGTTCTCGTTCGGGCGTCGCGCCAGGCGAGTTTCGGGACAGCGTGCGCGTCGCGGCGGCTCTGCCTCCTCCCGCTCGGGCGTCGGGCTTGGGGCTTTGGAAGAGCGCGCGCAGCGGCGGCCCTGGTCCCTTCCTGCTCGGATGCCCGACTCGGGAGCTTTGAGGGAATGCGCTCAGCGGCGGTTCTGCTCGCTCCTGCTCGAGCATAATCATGCATAATTAAGTGAATATATGCACGTAAATGAATCAGAATATGAACGGGGATCTTAGGTCTGCATGAAAATGCAGAGATACCCGGAAATATCCCCGATTCAGGCAGTATTCATCGGCAGAACATCATGAAAACCCCAGTTGACAGGTGAATCAGGTGGGTCCGAAGGTCTGAGAAAGCGCATGTATACGCGGTATTTCCGGGTATCTCTACGTTCTTGGGGACTTGCGTTGGCAGCTAGAGCATCGCATGCATAAGTGTGCATATATGAAATAAAATATGCACAATTTTGCATGCGCCTGCCGAGGGCAAACGCAAGTTGCGACTTTCTACCTGTCCTGATGCCGGCGTTCCACCTTGAAGGCCAGTGTGAAGGCGAGCACCGCCTCGATGCAGGCCAGAGCCGCCGAGAATCCAAAGGCCGCTTGGAAGGAACCCAGGACCGAGAAGCCCATCTGCGGCAGCCTCTCGGCGCAGAAGACCATGAGCGCGGTGGCGCCCGACGCGCAGGCCTGCCTCACCAGGGTCGAGAAGGAGCTGGCAGATGCGATGCGCGGCCCGGGAAGGCCCTGCATGCTCCAGGTGACGAGCGGGCTGATGGTGGTGGAGATCCCCGCGCCGCGGATGCTCTGGCAGAGCGCCATCATCCAGATGGGGGTGGTCTCGTCAAAGCCGAGCGCCATCAGACTGCCCGCGGCAAGGACGGCGATGGAGACGGCCATCACCTTGGCGTGGCCAAAGCGGTCGGCGAGAACGCCGCCCAGCGGGTTGCAGACCAGCGCCACGACGGCTGCCGGCAGCAGCACCGTGCCGGCGGCTGAGGCGGGTCCTCCCTGGCAGTTCTCGATGAAGAGGGGGATCACGAGGGTGATGCCCATGAACGATCCCCAGTGCAGGCACTGCATCGCAAATCCGGCCTCAAAGCGGTCGGATGAGAAGATCCCGAGATCGATGAGGGGGTTGTCGGTGCGCTTCTCGTAGCGCACGTAGACCGCCAGAAACGCCGCGCCTATCGCCACGGGGGCCCAGCAGAGCGGGTGGCCGAGCCCGTAGCTCGAGGCGTTGGAGAAGCCCAGCAGCAGGGACCCGAAGCCCACAGCGCTCAGGCAGAAGGAAACCGGGTTGAGATGCGCCTGCTGGTTGGTGGGCGTGGACTTGGGGATGAGGGCGAGCAGGCAGACGGCGCTCGCCACGGTCAGCAGCATGAGCAGGATGAAGAACCAGCGCCAGCCGATGCCGTCCATGAACCAGCTGCCGATGGTGGGGCCGATGTTGGGGGCGAACCCCATGGCGATGCCCGAGATGCCCATCGCGGTGCCCCGGCTGCCCGGCTTGAAGTGGCGCATCACGATGTTTTGGGTGTTGGGCATCAGGATGCCGGTTGAGATGGCCTGGCACATGCGGCCGATGAAGATGACGGCGAAGCTGGGCGCGATGGCGTCAAGAAGCGATCCGACGAGGAAGAAGACGAGCGCCAGGAACACGTACTGGCGGCCGGAGAGCTTCTGGTCAAAGAAGGTGGTGATGGGCACGGTGAGGCCGATGACCAGCATGTAGGCGGTGGTGAGCCACTGCCCGACGTCAACCCCCACGCCCATCTCGGCGGTGATGCTGGTCATCATCACGTTGACCGCGGTCTGGGAGAGGTTGCCAAACGAGGCGCTGATGACGTTGATGGTGAAGAGCGCATAGATGTACGCCCGGCCGTTAAGCGGCATGTTCCTGCGCTCCTTGCCGTGATGCTATCGGGAAATCTGAAGCCAGTATACCTGCCGGCCTGTGGCGGGAGGGGCGGCGGAGCGGTTGAGGAAGGTGCTCGTTTCCGCTATCGGCGCTGGCCCGACACGGTAGAATCAAGGCGTTGGAAGGAGGCGCGGATGGCGTTTGTCGAGTTCCGGGACGTATGCAAGGTCTACCGCATGGGCGAGGTCGAGGTGGCTGCCGTGGACGGCATGAGCTTCGACATCGAGCAGGGCGAGCTGGCGGTGGTGGTGGGCCCCTCGGGATCCGGCAAGACCACGCTGCTCAACATGCTCGGGGGCATGGACTCGGCGACCTCCGGCACCATCCGTCTGGACGGGCGCGAGATAAGCGCCTTCTCCGAGAGGGAGCTCACCTATTACCGCCGCTACGACATCGGGTTCGTCTTCCAGTTCTACAACCTGGTGCAGAACCTCACCGCCCTGGAGAACGTGGAGCTGGCCGCCCAGATCTGCCGCGACCCCCTGCCGGCGGACGAGATGCTCAGGCAGGTGGGCCTGGGCAGCCGCATGGACAACTTTCCCGCGCAGCTCTCCGGCGGAGAGCAGCAGCGGGTGGCGATCGCCCGCGCCTTGGCCAAGAACCCAAAGCTGCTGTTGTGCGACGAGCCCACCGGAGCGCTCGACTACCGTACCGGCAAGGCCATCCTCAAGCTGCTGCAGGACACCTGCGTGCAGACCGGCCGCACGGTGGTCCTCATCACCCACAACAGCGCCTTTACCGCCATCGCGGACCGGGTGGTCCACATCAAGGAGGGCAGGGTCGAGAGGGTCGTGCTAAACGACCGCCCCCTCGCCGCCGAGCTGGTGGAATGGTAGGACGCCGTGGCCAGCGCCTTTGCCAAGGACATACGCCGCTCGATCAAGGGGTCTCTGGGACGGTTCCTGGCGATCGCCATCATCTGCGCCCTGGGCTGCGGCTTCTACACCGGTCTGCGCTCGGCGGCGCCGGACATGAAGCTCTCCGGCGACGAGTACTACGATGCCACGCGCACCTATGACATCCAGGTCAGGTCGACCCTGGGCCTCGCGGACGCGGACCTGGAGCGCCTGGCGGCGGTGGACGGGGTGGCCGAGGTGGCTCCGGAGCGCGAGCTCGACGCGGTGGCGACCATCGGGCAGGGCCAGTACACGGTACGCATCCACAGCTTGGACGTGGATGCCGCCCGCTCCTCCGACACCTCGGACGGGCTCAACGCGATAAGCGACGACGAGGGCTACCTCAACCGGCCCATCCTGGTGTCGGGAAGCTGGCCCGACGAGCCGGGGGAGTGCCTGCTTGCCTACGACCCCGCGCTGGAGGACGCGCCGCAGGTGGGGGATGTGGCGCATGTGGTCGAGGGCGCCCCGGGAGAAGACCCCGACCGGCTCCTGTCCACCCGGGACTTCACGATCTGCGGCTTTGTGCGCACCGGCAGCTACCCGTCCTCGACGGGCTTGGGGGTCACCTCCCTGGGCAACGGAAGCCTCGACACCTATCTGCTGGTGGCAGACTCCGACTTTGACCAGGAGCAGCCCTACACCGGCGCCTGGCTCACCGTAAGCGGGGCAGCGGCGCTCGACTCCTCAAGCGATGCATACAAGGAGCTGGTAGATGGCGTGGTCAAGCGCCTGGAAGACGAGGAGCCCGACCTGGTGGCAGCCCGCCTGGCAGATGTTAAAGCAGATGCCCAGGCGGAGCTGGACGACAACCGCGCCTCCTACGAGGACGAGAAGGCGGACGTGCAGGCCCGGCTCGATGACGCCCAGGTCGCGCTCGACGGCTCGGCCGAGGAGCTGGCTGCGGCAGAGGAGGAGCTTGGGAGCGGTCAGGCAGAGCTCGACGCCTCCCGGGAACGTCTGGAGAGAGGGGAGATGCAGCTGGCCGACGGGCGGGAGAGCTACGATGCCGGGGCGGCCGAGCTCGCTGCGCAGCGGGCGTCGGCAGAAGAGGCCTTCTCGGCCGCGCAGGAGCAGATCGACGCCCGACAGGCCCAGCTCGACGAGGCCCTGGCCGGTCTGCCGCGCCTGCGGGAGCAGCTGGCGCAGCTTGACTCGAGCATTGCGGACCTCGAGGCGGGAATGGCGGCGGTGCAGGCGCAGATAGACGCCCTGCCGGCGGACACGCCGCCTGACGATCCCCAGCTAGCGGCCTTGGCCGGGCAGCTCGAGGTCCTTTCCGGGCAGCTTTCGCAGGCGCAGGCGGGCCGTGGACAGCTGGCCGATGCCATCGCTCAGACCGAGGGCGGGCAGGACGCCATCGACGCCGCCCAGGCGCAGCTTGACGCCCAGCGCTCCGCCGCCGTCGAGGCCTTTGTCGAGGCGCAGGCCCAGCTTGACGCCGCGGCTTCCCAGCTGGAAGACTCCGCGGCCGAGCTGGCGAGCGGGTGGTCCGCCTACGAGGAGGGCGCGGCCCAGCTGGCCGAGGCTCGTTCCCAATACGATGAGGGCTTGACCGCCTACCAGGCAGGGGCTTCTGAGCTGGCCGAGCAGCGTGCCGCCGCCGAGCAGGGCTTTGCGGACGCCGAGGCCGAGCTGGCCGACGCCCAGTCGCAGATCGACGACCTCGAGGCGCCCGAGTGGTACGTGCTCGACCGCAGCCAGAACCAGGGCATTGCCAGCTTTGAGGCGGACGCCAACCGGATGGACCGCATCGCGCGGGTCTTCCCCCTCATCTTCTTCCTGGTGGCGGCGCTCGTCTCGCTCACCACCATGACCCGGATGGTGGAGGAGGAGCGGGTCCTCATCGGCACCTACAAGGCGCTTGGCTACTCGACCGCCGCAATCAGCTCAAAATACCTCGTCTATGCGGCGGTGGCGGCCAGCGTGGGCGCGGTGGCGGGCATCATCGGCCTCACGCTCTTCCTGCCTCAGTTCATCATGAACGCCTACTCCATCCTCTATAAGGTGCCGGCTCGGGTGGTGCGCATCGACCCCGGGCTGGCGCTGCTCTCGGGCGGCCTGGGCGTGGCCATCACCCTGGGCGCCACACTCTGGGCCGTCGGGTCCACCCTGCGCGAGCATCCGGCGGCGCTGATGCTGCCGCGCGCCCCCAAGCCCGGCAAGCGCATCCTGCTCGAGCACATCAAACCGCTGTGGAGCCGGATGAGCTTCTCGTGGAAGGTGACCTCCCGAAACCTCTTCAGGTACAAGCGGCGGCTGGTCATGACCGTCATCGGCATCGCGGGTTGCACGGCCCTGTTGCTTACCGGGTTCGGTCTGGAAAACGCCATCAACGACATCATCGACATCCAGTGGGGGCCGATCTATCACTACTCGTTTACCGCCACCCTCAAGGATGGCGCCGACGAGGACGAACAGGCAGCGCTTGACGGGCTTCTGGGCGGTGAGGACGCGGTCGAGAGCTGGACCTGGCTCAGGGCCGAGAACACCACTGCGGCGGGCCCGGCGGGCGCCGACCAGCGGGTGACGCTGGTGGTGCCTCGCGACCCCGAGGACTTTGCCAGCTACGTGACCATGCGCGAGCGTATCGGCCATGCGCCGCTTGCCCTAGATGACGGATCCGTGGTGGTGAGCGAGAAGCTGGCGACCGCGATGGGCGTGGGAGTGGGCGACACGGTCACCCTCTATGAGCAGGACAACGTTGGCAATGCGGTGGGGGAGGGGCATGCCTACACCGTGGGCGGCGTGATGGAGAACTACGTGGGCGAGTACCTCTTTGCCACGCCGGAATGCTATCGGGAGGTCATGGGCGAGAGCCCCGCCTTCAACACCGTATATGCGCGCACCGCGGACGACGCCTCTGTGCGGGAGCAGCTCTCCAGCGAGGTGCTGGCCTTGGATGGCGTAAGCACCGCAGGTTATAACGATGAGCTCATCGATTATTACCGCACGGCGCTCAAGAGCGTCGACGGCGTGGTGGTGGTGCTCATCGTGGCGGCGGCGGCCCTCGCCTTCGTGGTGCTCTACAACCTCACCAACATCAACATCACCGAGCGCACGCGGGAGATCGCCACGCTCAAGGTGCTGGGCTTCAACGCCCATGAGGTCAACGCCTACATCTACCGCGAGACGATTCTGCTCTCGCTCATCGGGGCGCTGATCGGTTGCGTGCTCGGCATCTTCCTCGAGGGCTTCGTGGTGGTCACCGCCGAGGTAGACCAGGTCATGTTCGGCCGCACCATCCATCCGTCGAGCTTCGTCATCGCCTTCGCGCTGACCATGCTCTTCTCGGTGCTGGTCACCGTCTTCATGCGAGGCAAGCTGCGGCGGGTCGACATGGTGGGAAGCCTTAAGTCGGTCGACTGAGGCGGGGCTGCGGCGCGCCGTCGGGCGCCGGTCAGGTTGCGGTCAGGACCTGGGCAGACGAATCTCCGCTGGCGGTCAGGTTGCGGTCAGGACGCGGTCGGGCGAGTCCCGGGACGCCAGTCAGATTGCGGTCAGGTTCTGGTCAGCCGTTGTAGGCGCCCGTGGTCAGGACGCGGTTGGGCTGCAGTCGGGCGTGTTCACGGAACCGTCATCACCCAAGGCCTAAGGTGGCTCCGTTGCCAAGCGCAAGGAGGTGCCGCCCATGAACGCCCAAGCCATCGCATACCCAACGCCGACCGCCTCGCGGCCTTCACGGCCCGCGCCGCTCAAATGATTGCCGCCGGCACCGTCGCGGGCGACAAATACCAGGTGCTGAGCCTTATCGGCGAAGGCGGGATGGCACGGGTCTGGCTTGTCCGGGACCTGCGCCTCAACAAGCTCTGGGCGCTCAAGGAGATGCGCGAGCAGAGCAGCGCCGCGGAGACCCGCCTGGTGCGTCAGAGGCTCGAGGCCGAGGCGCTCATCATGCGCCAGCTCGACCACCGGGCGCTGCCCCGGGTGGTAGACCTCGTCGAGGACCCCTCAACGTTCAGCGTGGTGATGGATTACGTGGAGGGAGAGACCCTGGCGGCGCTGCTCCAGCGGCGTGGCCGCCCGTTCGACCAGGAGGATGTGGTCGACTGGGGTCTCCAGCTGGCCGACGTCCTGGGCTACCTGCACAGCCTCACCCCTCCCATCATCTACCGGGACATGAAGCCGGGCAACGTCATCTTGCAGCCCGACGGGCAGGTCAAACTCATCGACCTGGGCATAGCCCGTCGCTATAAGCCCGGGAACCCCGCCGACACCGTGGTTCTGGGCACGCGCGGCTACGCTGCGCCCGAGCAGTTCGACCCCCAGGGGCAGAGCGATGCCCGGACCGACATCTACGCCTTGGGGGTGACGCTGTACCGGCTCATCACCGGACACGGCCCAGATGAGCAGCCGTTTGAGATCAGGCCTATCAGAACGTGGGACCCGACCCTCTCCGAGGGCCTCGAGAAGGTCATCTGGCGCTGCACGCGGCCTGACCCGGAAGCCCGCTACCAAAGCTGCGCCGAGCTTTCCTTTGACCTCGCCCATCACGAGCAGCTCACCCGAGCCTATCGCCGGGCTCAGGAGGCCAAGCTCAAACGCTTTGCCGCCGCGCAGCTCCTCGCGGCCGCCCTGCTTGCCTGCGGGGCGCTCCTGACGGTCGGCGGCGGGCTGCGGTATCAGGAGAGCTATGAGGAGCTGCTGTCGGTCGCCGCGCACGCCGACCCGTTCGATGGCGGCCCCGGGGCGTCCTCGGCTGAGCTGGCTTACCGGGCGGCGGTCGACTCGGCACCTGAGCGGGCAGCTGCCTATCAGGGGATTCTCGACACCTACCAGATCGACGGCGTCTTCACCCAAGAGGAGGCCGCCCGCTGGCAGCTGCTCTCGTCGTCGGCGACGGCGAAGGTGGCGGGAAGGAGCGCCTGGGCGGGGTTGTGCTACCAGACGGGCATGCTGTACCTGGTCTACGCGGACTTTGGAGATGAGGCGTCTCGGGGGGCGCTGGCGGCGACCTGGTTTGAGAGCGCAGCCCGGGGCTGGGAGGGGTCTGCACCCGAGAAGGCGCGGGAGGCGCGGGCCTACGCGCTTATCGGCCGCTTTGACCGGGAGGTGGTCCAAGCCACGCTAGAGGGCGGGGAGGTGGAGGCCTGCCGGGCGTACTGGGAGGCGCTGGAGGAGCAGTGCGCGGCGCTTGGGGAGAGCGACCCGGTCGCTGTGCGGCTGCGCCTCTACCAGCTGGGCTTCAGGGCGGTGAGCTCGCCGGCGTACCTGGAGGGGTTCCGTCGGGCGGGGGTTGACGGGCAGAGGGCGGCCGCCCTGCTCGAGCTGGTCGAGAGGGGCGCGGCGAGTTGCGCTCCCCTCGCCTTGGCGCAAGGAGAGCGCCTAAGGGAAATCTGCGAGGAGATAACGACGGGGGCGCTGGCGGCAGAGAAGGCCGTGCGCGCGGCGTACGGGCCTTTGGGAGAAGGGGCGTGACATGCATCTGGCACGGGCATTGCAGCTGGCAGGGGCGGTGGTCCTGGCGCTCGGGGTCCTGAGCGTGCTTTGGGCGCAGCATCTGCACCGACACTACCGCATCAAGGAGGTGCGCCGCGACCTGATGGCGCTCGACCGAAGGAGGGCACCGGACGCTGCGGCTCCGGCGACGGTTGCAGCGCCGGCGCCGTCGGAGGACGGCCGCTCAGATGGGGGCCGCGAGGCGTGGCAGACGGAGGAGACGAGCTGGACGGGGGATGCATATGGGGCGGAAGAGACCCGGTAGGCGGGCACGGCGGGGCGGCGGCAAGGTGCGGGTGGGCGTGGCGTGCTGTCTGGCACTGCTGGCGCTCGCGGGGCTGGCCTTGGGCGCCTCCACATCGGCGTTGGCGACGGCCGAGGGGCGGGAGGGCGCCGGCGAGCCTGCCTCC
Organism: uncultured Actinomycetes bacterium; assembly: GCA_900314665.1. GTDB lineage: Bacteria > Actinomycetota > Coriobacteriia > Coriobacteriales > RUG033 > RUG033. Next base: position 14,076 of record OMWF01000072.1, on the reverse strand, counting down.
ATCGCGGGTGACGCCGCCGACGGGGAGGGGGCGACTGGCGGCGGCGCTGCCCAGGCGCTGCCCGATACCGTCGCGCCAAAGGTCATCTCCATCTGCGCAGACCGGCCGGTGTCTGTACGGACCCCCGATCGCGCGGTGTTTGATGCGCCGACGACCCTGCTCGTGACGGTGGCTGAGGGAGAGCTGGACCCCGCAGCATCGCAGGTGCAGGTCAACGGCGAGCCCCGGGCGGTGGAATGGGAGCGTGCGGGGCAGGAGATCTGGCAGGCGCAGGTTCCGCTTCCCGCCGAGACGCCCTGCGCCGTGACGGTGGCGGCGGTCGACTGCGCGGGAAATGCATCAGGGCCCGTTGACGCCCAAGGTCTTCAAGGCATCGGGGTGGACGCAACTGGGGCGAGGCTAGCCGAGAACCGCCTGCTCGCCGACGTGTCGGCGCCACAGGTGTGGCTGGAGGCGAGCCAACCCTGCGCGGCGAGCGCGGGGTCGACCGACTGGTTCTCGGCGGAAGCCGACCTGACGATGACCGTGCGGGTCATTGATGCCACGGCCAGCCCCGAGGGCGTGGAGGTGCGCGCGGACGGGGCGGCTGTGGAGGGGCTGGCCTGGGAGGAGGATGCCCCGGGCTCGCTTTGCGCGCGACTCGTCTTCGGAGAGGGCGAGCACAGCCTCGAGGTGCGTGCCACCGACCTGGTCGGGCGGGAGACCTCGTGCGCCTATGGGGAGGAGACGCGCGACAGCGCGGGCAGGAGCCTCGACGGGCAGAGATTCTCGCTCGACCTCACCGCTCCCCGGGTGGACGCCGTGACGGTGACCGGCGAGCCGTCGGCGGTGGAGGATGCGGGCGGCTTCGTTTGGTTCTCGCAGCCTGCCGCCCTGCGCTTTGCCGTCTCCGACGCCGGCGGGCTGGCGCGGGCCTCTCTCGAGGGGGCGGAGGGCCTGGAGCTTGACGGTGCCGTCGAACCCGGCGCTCAGAGGGCGGAGCTTTCACTCGACCTGGCAGAGGGACGCCCCCTCACCTCGGACGCTCAGCTGGTGGTCGTGGACCTGGCTGGCAATTCCCGCAGCTGGAGCCTGGGGAGCGTCGGCTGGGAGCAGACGGCGGCGGGCGCTCTCCCGAGCTCCAACGCGGAGGCGGGCGGGCTCGGACATCCCCGGGCGCTGGAGGCGGACACCATCGCCCCCGTTCTCGCCTTGAGCGGCGCTGAGGGCGGAACGTTCTACCGGCAGGTGGTCGACCTGCGGCTGGAGGTGCGCGAGCAGAGCCTGCCCCGAATCTTGGAGCTTGATCCCGGGCGAGCGCTGCTCGTCATTGAGCGTTTCGAGCCTGGCTCGCAGGAGGTGGCCGAGCGCACCGAGGTGCCCGTCTCGGCTCTCGCCTGGGATGGGGGCGCCGCCTGCTGGGCGTGGGACGGCCGGCTGGGCGACGAGGGCCGCTACCGCATCCGCTCCGCTTTGGAGGACCCGGCGGGGCATGTGGGCTCCGACGAGGTCTCCGACGCCGTGGTCGACCTGACGCCGCCGCAGGTGACGATCGCCTTCGACGACGGGGCGGAGGTACGTCACGGATGCTACTGCAACCAGCCCCGCCGGGCCGTCGTCACCATCGACGAGCCGTGGTTTGAAGAGGGGCTGGCGACGATCGAGACGAGCGGCGAGGCGAGCGGATGGCGCAGCGACGGGAGCCTTCACACGGCGGAGGTTCGGTTCTCGTCAGAGGGGGAGCAGGCCTTGGCGGTGAGCGTTGCGGACCAGGCGGGAAACAGCTCCGGCCGCCAGGCCGTGGACCCCTTTGTCATCGATCTCACTCCGCCGCAGGCCGAGCTTGAGGGGCTGGTGGACGGGGGCGCCTATGCCGGAGAGGTGAGCGGGCGGGTCCGCTTCTCGGACGTTGTGGGCCTCGACGCGGAAAGCGAGCAGGTTGAGGTGGTCGGCGCCCGTCGGGGCAGAGTCGCCGAGATGACAGCGACGCCGGATGCGGACCCCGAAGCGCGGGAGGGTTCCTTCTCGCTCGGCGAGTTTCCGCACGATCTTGCGATAGACGACGTCTACACCGTGAGCGCCGAGGCGTCTGACCTCGCCGGCAACAAATGCCGGCTTACGCAGACCTTCTCGGTCAACCGATATGGCTCCACGTTCAGGGTGTTGAGTCCGCCCGAGGTCGGCGGCTACGTGCGCGAGCCGCCCGAGGTGACGATAGAGGAGATAAACGTCAGCGGCAGCGAGCCGGAGCGGTGCCAGGTGCTGGTGACCAGAGGCTCTGAGACGTATCAGCTGGAAGCGGCGGCAGGGCCCGGCGAGGGGACCGGGTGGTGGCGCGAGGAGTCGACTGAGGAGGGCTGGTCCGCCTGTCGCTATCTCGTACCGAGGGAAAACTTCACGCAAGACGGCACCTACCGGGTGGCGGTGTTCTCGGTGGACGCGGCGAACAACAGCAACCTGAGCACGAGGAGCGGGCCGACGGGAGAGGCGGCGCAGGTGGCGTTCACCGTGGATGGCACCCCGCCCGTCATCTCGGGTTTGGAGCAGGTGCAGGGTCATGCCTTTACCCTCGCGAATCCGGCGCAAGGCCAGGAGGTGCGTTTCAGCGTCGTCGACAACACGGGCGTCGCATCGGTGGAGGCGCTGCTCGACGGGGAGCCGATTGAGGTCGAGAAGGCCGATGAGGGCGTCTGGGCGGTGCGCCTCCCGGTCAGGGGACCCGTCGCCCAGAGTCTGACGGTCACCGCCACCGACAAAGCGGGCGGCACCGCCCGGGCTCGGGCTGACGGCGTGGTGGTGACGGCGGACACCCCGTCGCACCTGGCCTGGGCGCCGCCGGCGCTGGGAGCTGTGGCGGCGGCATCGGCAGCAGCAGCGATGGTGCTGCGCCGTCGGGGAAGGAGACATCGTGAAGGCTGACAACGCGGCTGGCGGACAGGCGCCCGCCTCCTCAGAGCTTCCGACGGTGCTCGGGGGGCAGACAGGCGCCGGGCGCGCCCGAAGCCCACAGACGGGGGCTGCCGAGCTCCCCACCGTGCTTGGCTCCACGTCCAAGCCTGCTGCTGGGGATGCGGGAGCTGATCCGCCCACGACGATGCTGCGGCAGCAGGTCGTCTACCTCGTACGCTGTCAAGACGGCCGGAGGTTTGCCCTGGCTTGCCCGGTGGTGGCGGGGCGGGGCCCGACCGCGGGGGCGGGCGTGGCGAGCACCACCTCGGTGAGCCGGTCGCACCTGCGCATCGTCACCTGCGACGACCGTTACCTGGTCGAGGACCTGGGCTCTAAGAACGGCACCGCGCTCAACGGGCGGCGCCTTGCCGCCCACCGGCTGACCGAGGTGGTCGATGGCGACGTGCTGATGCTGGGGAGGGAGGAGTTTGCATTCGTGACCGATGAGGGGTGAGGGGAGAGTGCGCCTGCGCGGCAGGTGCGCTACCCTCAAACCATGACTGAAAGCAACGCACACGTGACGGACTCTGCCGGCATCTACCTCGATTACGCCGCCGCCACCCCGGTGGACCCCGAGGTGGTGGCCGCCATGCTGCCCTACCTGACCGATGACTTCTACAATCCCTCTGCACCCTACGCCAAGGCCCGCCGGGTCAAGGCGGACCTGGAGCGGGCGCGAGCCACGCTGGCGCACCTCATCGGGGCGCAGCCGGCCAACGTGGTTCTCACGGCAGGTGCGACTGAAGCCAACAACCTGGCCTTCTCCGCCGTTTCGGGAGAGGTGGCGGTGAGCGCCATCGAGCACGCGAGCGTGCTCGCCTGCGCCCAGGCCCATCCGTCGTGCCTGACCATTCCCGTCAAGCGAGACGGCGGCGTCGAACCGGCGGCGGTAGCCTCATCCATCACCCCGCAGACCGAGCTGGTGAGCATCGCCCTGGCCAACGGCGAGGTGGGGACCATCCAGCCCATTCGCAAAATCGCCCAGGTGGTGCGGGCCGAGCGGGCCAGGCGCCTGGAAGCGGGGGAGCAGCGTCCACTGTGGCTCCATACCGACGCCTCGCAGGCAGCCGGCTGCCTCTCGGTGAGCGTCTCCTCCCTGGGCGCGGACCTGATAACGCTCTCCGCCGCAAAGCTCTACGGCCCCAAGCAGGTGGGCTTGCTCTGGGCGGCGGACGGGGTGCGGCTCAAGCCCCTGGTGCGCGGCGGCGGCCAAGAGGGCGGGGTCCGCAGCGGCACCGAGAACGTGGCCGGCGTCGTCGGCTTTGCAAGGGCGCTTGAGCTGGCGGCAGACCGCCGCAGCTCCGAGGCGGCCCGCCTCAAGGGGCTGCGCAACCGCTTGCAGCAGCTGCTGACCAGCCGCTTCGAGGACGCGGTGGTCTTTGGCCCGAGCAAGGACCGGCAGCGCCTGCCGGGGCTGCTCGCCCTCTCGTTTCCCGGGCTTGATGCCCGACGGCTGGTGATCCTGCTCGAGCAGCAGGGGGTCAGCGTGGGGACCGGCAGCGCCTGCGCGGCGAGCAAGATGCAGGCCTCGCCGGCGCTGCTCGCCTTGGGGGCGACGCCCGAGCAGGCGGCGGGGTCCCTGCGCATCACGCTCGGGCGGCCCACCACCGGCGAGGAGGTTGACGCCGCCGCCCGGGCCATCATTCGTGCGGTCGAGCAGGAGCGCGAGCGCGTGAGCGGGAGGGGAGGCTCCGATTGAGGGGCACGCATGTGACCGTGGGCATGAGCGGCGGGGTCGACTCGTCGCTCACCGCCGCCCTGCTGGTTGAGCAGGGGTACCAAGTAACCGGCGTCTACCTGCGCAACTGGTCACGCGACCTGCCCGGGTTCAAGTGCCCGTGGGCAGAGGACCTGGCCGATGCCGAGCGCGTGGCGGTGCGGCTCGGCATCGGGTTCGAGGTCTGGGACTGCGAGGAGGCTTATCGCCAGGAGGTGGTCGACTACCTCGTCGATAGCTACCGGCAGGGCCTCACCCCAAATCCCGACGTGATGTGCAACGAAAAGATCAAGTTCGGGACCTTCGCCCGGCTTGCCGAGGAGCACGGCGCAGACCTGATCGCCACCGGTCACTACGCGCGGACCCGTCGCGGCCGCCTGCTGCGTTCGGCCGATGCGCACAAGGATCAGACCTACTTTCTCTGGCGGGTGCCGGGCACGGTGCTCGCGCGCACGCTCTTTCCGATCGGCGACATCTCCAGCAAGACGGAGGTCCGCGAGATGGCCGCGGCCCGTGGCCTTGAGGTGGCCTCAAAGCCTGATTCCCAGGGCATCTGCTTCGTGGGCGAAGTCGGGCTCCGGCCGTTTCTGCTCGAGGAGATCGAGCGCAAGCCCGGCGACATCGTGGAGTGGGGGACCGGGAGGGTGCTCGGCCGCCACCAGGGGGCCTTTCTCTACACGGTGGGTCAGCGCAAGGGCCTGGACCTGGGTGGCGGGCCTGCTCGCTACGTGGTTCGCACGGATACCGAGGCCAACATCGTGACCGTCACCGACGACCTCTCCTGCCCCGACCTCTGGACCAGCCGAGTCTGCTGCCATGACGCCCGTTGGGTGGGCGGGGCCGCGCCTGCCGACGGCCGCTACCTGGCACGCACCCGTCACACCGGCCAGCTCCGAGAGGTCGAGGCGGTCTTTGCGCCGGAGGGCGGCACCTTTTCCATCTCCTACCCCGAGCCGGTCCGGACGGTGGCGCCGGGACAGTCGGTGGTGCTCTATGAGGGCGAGGAATGCCTCGGCGGGGGCGTCGCCGACCGCTTCTAAGCCGGGCGCCCCCTGCTCCAAGCGGCGGCGCCCACCACGCCCGCCGCGTTGCCGAGCCGCGCCCGCTCGATGGGCAGCCCGCGCTGCGGAGGCAGGCACCGGCTGTCGAACGACCTCCGTGTCGCATCCAGGTAAAGGTCGCCTTCCGCGCCCATGCCGCCGCCGATGACGACGAGCTCCGGGTCGATGAGGCAGCACGCCTGAGCCAGGCCCCGTCCCAGCGTCGCGGCCATCTCGCTCACCGCCCGCAGCGCCGCCGCTTCTCCGGCCCGACAGGCGGCAAAGACCTCGCGCGCCTCGCGCACGCGGGGATCGCGCCCCGGCTGCTCCCCATAGGTCAGCAGCAGGCCGGATGCCGAGCAGTACCGCTCCAGGCAGCCCGAACCGCCGCAGCTGCACGCGCGGCCCTCGGGCGCGACCTTGAGATGGCCCAGCTCGCCAGCGCAGCCGCGGGCCCCGGCGAGCAGCCGCCCGCCCGAGACGATGCCAGCCCCGACGCCCGTTCCCAAGGTCACGAGCAGCAGGTCGGACGTTCCGGGCCGGCTCCCCAGCTCGCCCAGCGCCGCGGCATCGGCGTCGTTTATCGGCGGTGCGCAGGAAAGCCCCAGCTCCTGTTCGAGCGCGCAGGCGAGCAGCCGCGGGTCGAGCTGGATGTTGGGCATGAGGACCAAGGCGCCATGCAGGTCCACGGCGCCGGCCACCGCCACCCCGGCATCCTCGGCAAGGGGCAGGTCGGGGAGCTTCTCGGCAAGCTCGAACGCAAGCTCGCGGCAGGCGCTGACGCTCATGAGGGGGCGGGCCTCAAGTCGTGCCAAGGAGCAGACCTCGCCGGTGTCCGACACGAGGCCGGCCTTGATGGCGGTGCCCCCTATGTCGAGGCCGAGCCGGTAGGGAGGGTGCGGATAGGTCACGGCTCAGGCATCCCCATCCGTGCCGCCGTGCTGCGCCAGCACCCATTGGACGATGCCTGCGTCGTTGAAGATCATGCGCCCTCCCGCGTGGTAGCTGGTGGCGCCCTGATGGTCGAAGTACGCGTTCTCCCGCTGGTCGAGCACGAGAAGCGCATCGACCTGGTCGCTGGTCATTCCGGCATAGCGGTAGTTATCGCGCAGCTGCAGGTAGGGCGTGGCAAAGGAGTTGGCATCGACCGTCTCGTCTCCAAGCGGCCGGTAGAAGTAGAGGGCCAGCCCGTCTGCGGCGGCATTGTCCAGCCCTCCGCTCCAGACGCCGCTGTTGTTGACGTATGCCGCAAAGACGTCTGCGTGGGCGTCAACCACCTGCGACATGATTTGCGCGCCACCTGCGTATCCGGAGGCGTAGATGCGTGCGGGGTCGATCGAGTACTGCCCCCTGAACCAGTCGATGAGCTCCCAGGTCTGAGCGGCTGCCGCGGCGTCGGTGGCGGCTGGCTGCACGGCAAGCACGATGACGTCCTCGGGCGCGGTGGTCCAAGCGATGACCTGGGTGTCGGCCACCAGGTTGACGCCGGCGCTCTTGGGGTCGGTGCCTCGGTCGGTCGAGACGAGGTAGGCGTTCTCGCCGGGCACCACCACCATGAGCGGGTAGGACTGCGACGGGTCGTAGTCGTGAGGCACGTAGTAGCTGTAATGGAGGTTGCCCGCGCTGCTGGAATAGACCTGGTCGATGGCAAACTCCCTCAACTGCGGCCAGTGAACGTCCTCGTTCTGAAGCTGGGGGAGCGTCCCTTTGGCGCGCTCCACGGTCCCCTTGGCGTCCTTGGCGTCAAAGCACTGGATGACCGAGAGCCCCGAGTAGTCGGTGCGGACCTGCGAGACCCCGTTCTTCTCGGTCACTGCCGTGCCGGCGTCGGTCGAGGGGGACCACTTCTCAAGGGAGCTCGCATCGGGTCCGACCGCATTGAGCTCGATGATCACGTAGGGGCCTTCCACCGAGGTGCGGTCGGCGCGCTTCTCGGGCGCGCTGTTGGTGTAGACCGCCACCACCTGGCGCTGCCCGTACGTGCTGGTGCTGTCTTTGACCTCGTAGAGCGTGCTGTATCCCTGGTCAGGCTTGCTGGGGAGCACGACCGCGGTGCCGTACTCCACCACCAGGGTGTCGATCATGGCGTTGCTGTTGTAGACCCGGGCGTAGGCACTGAGCGACTTGACGCCGCCGACGGTGCGCTGGGTGGACGGCGCCGAGCTGGTGGTGAGGGCTGCCGTGGTGGCCTGCGTCGAGCTGCCGCAGGAGCAGAGCAGCAGGCAGAGCGCTGCGGCTAGGCAGGCGAGAAGCAACGCGGTCCTGACGTGCGCCTGGGCCTTGCCGGTCAGGCGGTGCGTGTTGCGGGCGGTGCGGATGCTCATGGCTCGTCTCCCCAGAGGTGCGTGCTGCTAGTTGCCGTCCGTGTCGCTTGCGTCTTTGGGCGGCCGCTCGGGTTCTGCTCCTGCGGCGTCGGGCGCCTCGGGGGAAGTCGACGCGTCGGGGATCGACGAGCCTGCGGCGCCTGGAGTTGCCGGCTCGGGGGTGGCGGGCTGGACGGGGTCGGCTGGCGGCTGGTAGGGCTGCTGGTAGGGGGCAGGCTGCCAAGGTGCGTGCCGTTCCTGGAAGGGTGGCTGCTGGTAGGCCGTCTGCTGCTGTGCCGGTTGCTGCTGGTAGGGGGCCTGTTGCGGCTGTTGCTGGTAGGGGGCCTGACCCCAAGGGCCGTCCTGCCCTTGGAAGGGAGCCTGCTGGGCCGTCCGCTGCTGGGGCGCCTGCTGGCAGGGGGCCTCTTGCGTGAAGCCCGCCTGTTGCTGCCAAGAGGTCTGCGCCCACGCCTGCGCGGCAGCATCGGCGGTCTCAAAGGGCATCGGGTCCTTGGAGCCCCTCCATGAGGGGACGTCAAACTGGCTTACCCAGTAGCCAAACGCGCGGGCGACCATGAGCGTCACGAAAGCCGAGTACGCATACAGGACGTACATGAAGACGAGTAACAGCAGCATGCCGCCCACACCCAAGGTCATGACCGCCGCGAACAGCACGTCGGCCCCGTGCCCGTGCATGACGGCGGAACCGGCCACGCCTGCCGCGGTGGCTGCCAGGGCCAGGCCGATGACGAGGGCGAGAACAAAGGAGACCGCAGCCATGATGAGCACGAGCAGGAGCTCCATCCCAAAGATCTTGAAGGCGCCCTTGACGTCGTGCTTGAACATCTTCCACACCTTGTCGAGCTGGAGTCCCGTCCCGATGGTGCCGTAGATGCTCATGCGCATGCAGCCGATGTCGCTGAGCAGGCCCAGAAGCAGCGCCCCTGCCAATCCGATCACATAGAGCGCGATGCCGATGTATTGGGGGGCGTTGAAGTCAAGATAGGTGACCCCATGCACGACGCGGGTGACAGGCGTGCCCAGCGACTGGCCGATAAGCATGAGAACGACCGGGACGATAGCAAACACCAGGCCGATTACGAGCGCAAAGAACCCGCGGCTGTAAAGCTTGCCGTCAGGGTTGTCAAAGACCTTCTCGGGCATAGGCCTGCGAACCTTCCAGGCGATCTCCTTGGCCCAGGTGTAGGCATACCCGTACAGGACGATCTCGCCAAAGACGGGGACAAACAGGAGCAGCCCCAGAAGCAGGATGGTCTTGAAGGCGCCGGACGACTGCTTGACGTCGTTCCACGCCGTCTCCAGGTACTTGATGTTGTAGTTCACGGGCCCTCCCTTTATGTGGCTGCGCGATGAGCTCTGCAGCTGACGGGCATGAGAAGCTCGTGTGCTCCTCGGCAATAAGAAGTATAGAGGGTTTTAGGTGCACGCCTTTGGGCAATCATTCCCCGTGGGCAACCGATAGATGCCAGTTGAGAGACGCCGGGGTTTCCGGCGGCCTCAGACGGATGTCGCACGGCTCAAGGGCAAGAGATAGGCACGCCCAGCGGTTGCATATCGCAAAATAAAATTGTATACAATGTATTAGCGCCGAATGAGAGAGCCGGTGCGGGTCGGCATCCGACTGGCGGGCGCGCGGACCGCACCTCGAGCAAAGGGAGAAGCACATGGGCGTCTACGATTTCACGGTAACCGCGCGGGACGGCAGCCAGGTGCCTTTGAGCGAGTACCAGGGCAAGGTGCTGCTCATAGTCAATACGGCCACGGGCTGCGGCTTCACGCCCCAGTACGAGGACCTCGAAGCCACCTATGCCCGCTACCGCGACCAGGGCTTTGAGATCCTGGACTTTCCCTGCAACCAGTTTGGCGAGCAGGCTCCCGGCACCGACGAGGAGATTCACCAGTTCTGCACCCTCAAGTTTGGCACCGAGTTCCCGCAGTTCAGGAAGGTCATGGTCGATGGCCCCGCGGCCGATCCGCTCTTTGTCTACCTCGCTGGCCAGAAGCCTTTCGTGGGGTTTGCCGGCCCCAAGGGCGCGGCCATGAAGCCGATTCAGGAGGCGGTCGACAACGCCTTTGGCGACCAAGCCTATATCAAGTGGAACTTCACCAAGTTTCTTATCGACCGCGAGGGCAACGTGGTGGAGCGCTTCGAGCCCACAACCGACATGCACGAGGTCGACGCTGCCGTTGCCGCGCAGCTGTAGGCGAGCTACGCGCATGATCGTTTTGACAGGAGCGGCGCCGGCGCCTCCATCGTGCGTCTGAGGGGAGGCAGGCGGATGGCAAACAGACAGAGGCAGACGGGAAGGGAGACGGGGCAGGGCGCCGCGTCGGATCCTTCGGACCTCTTGAAGCTCGAGAACCAGCTCTGCTTCCCGCTTTACGCCTGCGCCAAGGAGGTTGTGCGGCGGTATAAGCCGATGCTGGACGGGCTCGACCTGACGTATACCCAGTACCTGGCCATGATGGCCCTTTGGGAGGAGGACAGCCTCTCAGTGAGCGGCCTGGGCGAGCGTCTCTACCTCGATTCCGGGACGCTCACCCCGCTGCTTAAGAAGCTCGAGGCCAAGGGCCTGTGCACACGGTCCCGCTCGACTGATGACGAGCGCAAGGTCATCGTCAGCATCACCGAGAAGGGACGGCGCCTGCGCGAGCGGGCAGCCGGCGTGCCCCGTAAGATGGCGAGCTGCGTGGGGCTCAGCTTGGACGAGGCCACACAGCTGCGCGGGCTGCTCGACAAGGTGCTCGGCAACGTCGCCGCCACACATCAGGCGGGAGCTGCTTCGTAGGACCTGGTGGGGCGCACCGCGATGTCGGCGTCCGACAGGGGGCGTTTCTCCCTTGAACAGCGACGGCTGGTTCGGGACAATGAGCTCAGAGGCTTTTTGGGGAGAGTGAGCATGGTCGGCGATCTGGCAGATAAGCAAACGCTGTTCAACCGGTACGGCGCGCTTGTGTACCGCCTGTGCTGGTCGTATCTCGGCTCAGAAGAAGCTGCCACGACAACCGCCACAACCGTGTTCTTCCAGCTCTTCGATGATCCGGATGCCCCCGATGGCAGCGGCAGGGAGAATCCTGACGCGGTGCGCGACTGGCTAGTGGTGCGCACCCGCGACTGCTGCCTGGATGCGCTGAGGGCGGCTCGGCATGCGGGCGTGGCCCTCGTCGAGTCCGCACCTCATCCGGGAGCGCATTCCGCTCCGTCGCAGCCGACGGCTGCCGAGTTGGTGCAGTCCGCGATTCAGGCGCTCCCCAACATGTACAAGCCGGCTCTCTACCTGCATTGCTGCGAGGGGCTTGAGCCTCAAGAGATCGCGGGCATGACCGGCGTCAACGCCTATACCGTGCAGAACCATTTGGAGGGGGCGCGCAAGCTGCTCGCAGCCCAGCTGGCGGGGATGATGCAGGTGCTCGGCGCTGGGGAGCTCTCAGGTGCCGTCCGGGATGCCTATGCCCAGGTGGGGCCCGATGACGAGACGTGCGCTCGGGTGCTTGCCTCCATCGAGGAGGCCGACGAGCAGACCCAGACGGCCAAGCGGCTTCGGGCACAAGCCGAGGCAGCCCGCCAGGCGGCGGCTGAGCGGGCTCGCAAAGCTCAGGAGGAGCAGCAGGCCCAAGCCGTCGCCCGCCAGGAGTCGGATTGCCGCCGCAGGCGCGTGGCGTTGGTCGTGGCAGTGGTGGCTCTTGCCTGCGCGGTCGCAGCGGCAGTTGCGGTGGCGACGGGCGCGTTGGGCGGAGGGCGAGCGGGCGGCGATTCTCGGACGGCCTCCGCCGCATCTTTGGCGGCAAGCGAGGCGGCCCCAGCACCCGCGCCCAGCGAAAGGGCTGCGGCGCCTGCGCCTGGCGAGAAGACGACCCCCGCGCCTGGCGAGACGCCGACGGCCCCCGTCTCATCTGCGGCTTCCGCCGCCGCCAACCCCTACGCCCTTGCCGACGAGTACGGCACCGTCATGATGGGCGACAGCCTGCTGAGGATCGCCCGCTGGGAGACCCGGCCGGTAGCCGCCCCGAGCGACGCGGTGGGCTCGCCGGCCGGCAAGGCGCAGGCAAGCAATGGCTCCATCAGCCTGACCTGCGAGGTTCGTCGCAGCACGGTTCCTGAGCATAGCTACGTGCTGCGCTATCCCGCAACCGACGTCTGGTTCTTTGCCGATAAAGGAAACGCCTGAGAGGCTGCCGCAGACTTTCGGCCTCTTTCGCATGTCCGGGTTCGGCGGAGGTTGCCTGGTGCGGCGCCATGGATAGGGGCGTCGGATCCGCTGCCGCCGGGGCAGGATGGGCGCCCTCTGGGCGCCCGCCCTCCGCGGCTAGCCGGACCTCGTGCTCCCCGGCACGACGGGTCTCTCCTGGCGACCCGCCCTCCGCGGCTAGCCGGACCTCGTGCTCCCTGGCTCGACGGAGGCCTTCCGGGCAGCCTTTTCATGGATATGCATAAATACATGAATATATGCATTATTATGAATCATAATTCGCGGCGTCTTTTTTACGTTGCGAAAAATGTAGAGATACCTCGATTATGCCGCGTATACATGAGCCTGAGGGGCCACCGAGACCGTTGCCGTAGATTGTCAACTGGGGTTTTCTCGACTCGCCGGCAGCAAACGACATTGCATAGCCGGTATTTCGAGGTATCTCTGCGTTTTGAGGGCGTCGTCAGAACGAATCGAAAAAGATATACATCTAAATGCATAGAATATAGAATATATGCGTTAATATGCATCTGCTTGCAGAACCTGGGATATCGGTCGCAAATTCTCGCCGCCATCATCGCCGGAGGAGCTCGCGCCGCGTGGATTGGCGCCTGGTGCCCGACCACGACCGGGCAGGGCTGCCACCTGCCCCGAGTGCGGCGGACTGTAGCTTCTGATTTTGGGTCGAGCCGCCGTTTGGCGACGCAGCCATCGGTCGAGAGGAGACCGCATCGTCCCTGCCCGCGGCGGGGTCGGCCTACATCGTGTGGGTGGAGTAGACGGGCTCGTCTTCCCAGAGAACGATCCGGCCGAGCCTTCGGGTCTGGTCGAGGTCGATGATGCGCTGGTTGGACGACCCCCTGAAGCGCAGCGTGATGTCCTTGAGCTCCGCTACGTACGGGCCGTCTACCAGCACGTCGACGCAGGCAAGCAACCGGTCGGTCACCTCGGTACGCCGCGGTCCGTCGGCGATGAGGTCCTCGTAGACATCGCCGGTGTAGAGCCAGATGGTCTTCTTGGGATGGCGCTCCTTGGCGGTCTCCAAAAAGCCCACCAGCGCCCGCTGGTTGTCCGGCTCCATGGGCTCGCCACCCAGGACCGTGATGCCCTGGACGTATGCGGGCTCGATGCTCTGCAGGATCTTCTCGGCCACCTCATCGGTGAACTCCTCGCCGTACGAGAAGTCCCAGGTCTCAGGCTGGAAGCAGCCTGCGCAGCGGTGCGTGCAGCCGGAGACGAAGAGGGAAGTCCTCACACCCTCGCCGTCGGCGATGTCGTAGTACTTGATGTTTCCGTACTTCATGGGCGCTCGCCTTCGTCGAGGGGACAGGATGGATGACTTGCGGAGAGCAATAAGGCCCCGGAGCTCTTATCTCCGGGGCCTTTGGTGCGTCAGGAAAGCTTACAAGTGCAGCACGCGGTCCTTGATCTCTTGGGTGCGGCCCTGGTTCCAGAACTGAGTACCGATGTAGCCGCACGTGCGCCGCGCCACATTGAGCTTGGACTGGTCACGGTTGCCGCAGTTGGGGCACTCCCACACCAGCTTGCCGTCGTCCTCCACGATTCTGATCTCTCCGTCGTAGCCGCATACCTGGCAGTAGTCGCTCTTGGTGTTGAGCTCGGCGTACATGATGTTGTCGTAGATGTACTGCAGGACGTCGATGACGGCCTTGAGGTTGTCTTGCATGTTGGGCACCTCGACGTAGCTGATGGCGCCGCCGGGGGAGAGGCGTTGGAACTGGCTCTCAAACTTGAGCTTGGTGAAGGCGTCGATTTGCTCGGTCACATGGACGTGGTAGCTGTTGGTGATGTAGCCCTTGTCGGTGATGCCCTTGATGATGCCGAAGCGCTTCTGCAGGCACTTGGCAAACTTGTAG
>OMWF01000173.1 GCA_900314665.1 uncultured Actinomycetes bacterium | reverse complement strand
CGTCTGCGAGAAGCGGGCTACTTCTGCTCGGGAGCGGGCTCAGGTGCGGGAGCGGCCTCCCAGTGCGGACGCGGGATGGTGGGGTCGGAGTAGTCGACGACGCGGCCGTGCGTGGCCTCAAAGTCGGGCTCGGCATCCGGCAGCCAGATGCGTTTGGCAAAGTTGTCCTGGTTGAGATGGTAGGACTGCCAGCCGGAGGTCTGCCAGAAGCGCCAATCGTTGGGCAGGTTGATGTAATCGTCGAGCTTGCCCTCCTCATGGTAGTGCTTGAGGCGGTAGTAGGCCTTGAACCAGATGCAGTACATCTGGCCGGGGAAGACCTCGCACCAACCGTCGTTGGAGCCGCCGCAAGGTCCGTTGCGCTGGTGCTTGGGGCAGTGGCTCATCGGGCAGGTGTAGGCGCACGCGGGCAATCCGCAGTCGCCGCAGTCGATGCAGTGGTAGAGCATGACCTTGCCCATGTGTTCCAGGCCGTGGTTGCGGTTCAGGCCCTTCTTCTTGTAGAGGCTGATCTCACGGTTGTGCACCATGGGCTCGAACTTCTTGCCAGGCAGGAAGACCATCTTGTGGAAGGCATGGGACAGGCCGTAGTTGCCCTTCACGTCAGAGTAGCGGTTCTCGGTGCGAGGACGCTTCTCATGGCTGTTGAGGTGCGTGTTGCCGTCCTCGAGGTAGTAGTAGTAGCCGTTGCGATGGCCGTAAGAGATCTCTGACGCCCACTGCTGCCACTGGCCCTGGAGCTCATCGGCCTTGTCGAGCATCCAGCAGATGTTCTCGGCGTTGGTGCCCCAGCCGCCGATGTGGACGCCGGCGCAGCCCAGGCCCTTGGCGATGGCAATCATCTTGGCGGCGCGGATCAGGCGGGCTTCCTTGCCCTTGTCGGCGCTCTCCTCTTTCTCCTTGTTGAGGACGGCGAGGAACTCGTCGGTGACGATGGTGCCGGGGATGTTTCCCTGGTTCATGAAGCGGCCGGCGCCGGCGGTCAGCACGTAGATGTTGGCGATGACCGGCACGTTGAGGTTCTGCTCCTTGAGGAAGAACATGAGCGCCTGCAGGGCCCGGCTGTCATAGCCGACCTGGGCGATGATGAACTTGGCGCCGGCGAAGATCTTCTTCTTGAGCTTGGTGAACTGGGGGATGAGCTCACCCTCGGTGTACTTGTACGGGTTGACCACACAGCCGGGGAAGAAGGTGCCCTTGTTGGCCAGGGTGTCGACAGTCCCGGGCTTGCGGCCGGGGGTGGGCATGCCCTTGTTGAACTCCTCGGTCATCATGGTCATGGTGACGGGGTCCAGGTCGAAGGAGGCCTTGGCCTTGCCGCACCAGCCGCTGACCGGGTAGTCGCCGGACATGATGAGCAGGTTCTCGATGCCCTTGCGCTGCATGGCGTAGAGCTGGCTCTCGTACTGGTTGCGGTTGCGGTCCTTGCAGGTCATGTGCACCAGCGGGGCCAGGCCGTACTCGGCCACGTCCATGGCAAACTGATCGGCCAGCAGGGCGGGGTTGCCACCGGGGTTGTCGGTGATGGAGATGGCGTCGACACGGCCGGTGTCGATGATGCGCTTGGCCTCCTCGAGCAGCTTCTCCTGGCTCTCCTCGCAGGCTCCGCGTCCGGGAATGGCCTCAGCGGTGACGACAAAGCGGCCGCTCTCGAGCCCCTCCCTGAGTCTGTTTTCCATACATTGTCCTCTCGTTGCTTCGGCTCTAACGACGTGCTGCGCCAATGGAAATCTGCCGGGACGCAGCATGTGTTGCTACGGTTAAACGCGCGGCTTACATGCCCGCCTTCTTCTTGGCGGCATCGACCACATGGCTGACGAGCACGCTGGTGGTGACCGATCCCACACCGCCGGGAACCGGGGTGATGTTCTCGACGATAGGCTCGACCTCTTCAAACTTGACGTCGCCGGCCAGCTTCTGGGTCTCCTCGTTGAAGTGGATGCCCACGTCGATGACGGTCTGGCCGGGGCGGACGTACTCTGCGCCCACGCTGCGCATGACGCCGGCAGCCACCACTAGGATGTCGGCCTCCTTGGCGATGGCGGCGGTGTCAACGGTCTTGGTGTGGCAAATGGTGGGCGTGGCGTTGGCATGCATCAGCAGCATGGCCACCGGGCGGCCGATGACCAGGCTGCGGCCGATGACGACGGCGCGCTTGCCGCGGGTCTCGATGTTGTAGTGCTTGAGAATCTCCATGCAGGCCTGAGCGGTGCAGGGGGCGTAGCCGGCGCCCTTGCCGACAAAGACCGTGGCCAGCGAGCCACGACCCACGGCGTCGATGTCCTTGGCGGGGTCGAGGGCCTCGCAGGCGGCGTCCTGGTCGATCTGCTCGGGCATGGGGCGGAACATGAGCACGCCGTGGACGGAATCGTCCTTGTTGAGGTCGTCGATGGCGGCCATCAGGGTCGCCTGGTCGACGTCGGCGGGAAGCAGCACGTTTTTGACGGCCACGCCGATCTTCTCGCAGCGCTTGGTGGCACCGCGCTCATAGGAGATGTCGTCATCGCGCTCGCCGATGCGCAGAATGGC
Source organism: uncultured Actinomycetes bacterium (assembly GCA_900314665.1). Lineage (GTDB taxonomy): Bacteria > Actinomycetota > Coriobacteriia > Coriobacteriales > RUG033 > RUG033. The sequence continues at coordinate 2,396 of OMWF01000173.1, read as the reverse complement.
CAGGCAGGGGGTAATCCCCTTCTCCTTGAGGGCCTCGACGTCGGCGATCATCTTCTGGTTGAGGGCCTCGGCCACCTCTTTGCCGGACAGCACATTTGCCATAGTGTTTGCTCCTTTACGAGTAGAGACTAGCCACGCAGCTGGGCCAGGACGTTGCCGTAGACGGCGTCGGCCTTGGCGGTGTAGGTGCTGAGCATCTTGTCGGCTTCGGCCTCGAGCTTCTCGGCCAGCTCGCGGTCCTCCATGCTCTTGGTGTTGATGAAGACGTTGAGGCTGGCACCCATGAGAGCGGCCTTGGCGTCGATGACCCCCACGCCGACGTCGGAGATGGCCAGCTTGCTGCCGATTTGACCCAGGCGCTCGAGCAGGTCGATGATCTCGCAGGCGGTGCGCATGATGTCCATGGGAACGCCGCAGGCGTCCTTCAGGACCTTGGCCATGGTGGCAGGACGGGTGGGGTCGTCCTTGGGGATGCTGTAGGCCTTGGAGAGGGGCTCAAAGGCGGCGGCATCGGCGTCGATGAGCTTGAGCATCTGGACGCGCATCTTGTCGCACTGATCCATGAGGTCTTTGACCTCGTCCTCGACGTCGGCGTACTTCTTCTTGCCAACGGTCAGGTTACCGACCATCGAGCCCAGGGCGGAACCGATGGAGCCGACCAGGGCGGAAGCGCCGCCGCCACCGGGCACTGCAGCCTTGGAAGCGAGGACCGTGGTGAAATCGGTCAGATTCTGCTCAGCAAAACTATCCAACGTGACCCTCCTTGATGTTGCTTGCACCTTGCGGCGAAGTTGCGCATGAGGTGCATTACCGACACTCTGCGAGCCTGAAGCCAAGCCGTTCTGGTACAGGCTCGACCGTAACCTCTCCAGTATATTCGAGTGCCGTTTAACCTTTTCACATATCCGTCATTTATTAAGTAAATATATCGCAAACGTTTCTTTTTGGTGTGTATCTGAAAAGTCCGTTCAACCGCTAAAACGTACCGATAAGAGCAAAAAATCAAGGGTTGGCGGATGTTTGAGGCCAAACAGCATATGGGCGACGGGAGAGGCACGCCAGCTCAGAAAAATGTGAAGCCGCCGGGGGATGAGGGGCCGGCGGCTTCATGAAAGAGAGGGGTTTATCGGGTGAACGGCAAAGCTACGCCAGGCCGTGCTCCTTGAAGTAGATGGCGCCGTACTCGTCGATGGCCTTGGAGACCATGTCGTAGACGCCGGGGAAGATGCTCATGCCCGGAGCACCCTGGGTGTTGCAGGGGATGAAGTACTTGCCGTCATTGCCGTACTTGTCGATGGCGGTCTTCACGGCGGCGTAGACCTCTTCGTAGGTGGCGCCCTCGTAGTCCACGTAGGCGGAGTTGATGCCGCCCATGCAGGTGAGCTTGCCGCCCCACTCCTCCTCGATCTTGTTGATGTCGTTGGTGTCCATCACGCCCTGCCAGATGTCGATGCCCATCTCGACCATGTAGGGCACCAGGGTCTGCGCAAAGGAGTCGGAGTGGTGGATGATGAGCTCCACGCCGTTCTCCTTCCAGTACCCGTAGACCTCCTTGTAGGGCTCGAGGAAGAACTCGGCAAACATGTCGGGGCTCATGAACGTGGAGATCTGGGTGCCCCAGTCGTCGTGGTGGAAGAGGGCGTCCGGGTGGATCTTCTCGACGCAGAGCTCGGCCAGCTGGAGCTCCCAGTCGGCCAGGAACTTGATGAGCTCGTGCATCTCATCGGGGTTCTCGTAGAGATAGATGAGAACGTTCTTGATCTCACCCAGGTGGTGGCACTGCTCAAAGATGCCGGGATGCTGCTGCATGCAGACAAAGTACTCGTTGCGGTCGACGGCCTCGGCCTGCTCGATCCACTTGTCCCACTCCTCCTGAGGCCAATCGAGCGTGGGGGCCTTGACGTAGTCGCGCCAGTGCTCGATGTCCTTGATGACGATGGTCTCGGGGGTCTGGTCGGGGAAGCTGCCCGGCTGGCCGGGAGCCCAGGAGCGGGTTACGCCCCAGGAGTTGACGACGTGCATCTGGCCCGGACGGGGGTTGCCGGAGTGGGCGATGACAGGGTTGCGCAGGTACTGGCAGAAGTCGTACTGGTTCACGAAGCGGTCGGGGTGGCCGCCGTGAATGGTCTCGAGCAGATTCTGACGAGGTGTGAGCATGTGCGCCGTCCTTTCTTGGTAAGACCGGGCAGCTGCCAGGGCGTGCGACCTGCCGCTCGCAGCGCAGTTGGACCGCTGCCGCTTTCACGGCTAACGGTACCTTGCCCGCACGGAGGCTTTGAGGACGCTTGCAAGGTGTGTGCATTAGGGCACATCGGTGCAGCAGCGCCTCATGTGATCGGGCTCTGCGTGAGGGGGACGGCGTGCGCACAAAATGACGGCCGCCAGGTAGCGGCCGG
>OMWF01000209.1 GCA_900314665.1 uncultured Actinomycetes bacterium | reverse complement strand
GAGCGCCGGGACCGGGCGGCCATCGACCGCCAGCGCGAGGACCTCACCCGCCAGGCGCAGGCCCAGCAGCCCCTCAAGTCCGAGCTCGAGCAGCGCATCCAGACGCTTGAGCAGGAGGCCGCCGACCTGGAGGAGCGCATCTCGGTGAGCGCCCAGGAGCAGCGCTCAAGACTCTCCGACGAGCAGGCCCGCGAGCGCCGCGCCTCCGAGCTCAAAGTCGAGGTGGCCACCCTCAAGGAGCGGCAGCGCTCCCTTGACCGCCGCATCGGCGAGCTTTCCAGCTCGCGGGAGCGCGCCGAGCGCTCTCTCGCCTCCTCAGCTCATGCCGAGCGCACCTTGGGCGTCGCCTGCGGCCGCATCGGGCCGCTGCTGACGTTGCTCCGCGAGCTTGGCGAGCAGGCGGGGGAGCGGGTCAAGCTCGTTCAGGACCGCCAGCGGCTGCAGGAGGCCAGCTCCAGCTCGCTCGCGGAGGCCATCGCCGGCATCCGCGAGACCGTGGACGCCGCCCGGACCCGCCATAACGGGGCCGTGGCAGCCCAAAACGAGATCAAGGTCGAGCGCGCCCGCCTGGAGACCAAGGTGGAGGCCGCGGTGCAGCACATCGTGGGCGACCTTAACGTGCCCCTGGAGACCGCGCTTGAGGTCCGTACCCCCGTCGACCGCCAGGTCGATGAGGACCGGGCGCGCCAGCTGGCTGCTCAGATAGCCGGCCTGGGCCCCGTGAACCAGGTCGCCCAGGAGGAGTACGCCCGGCTCAAGGCGCGCGACGAGTACATCTCGGCGCAGGTCGCTGACCTCGAGGGGGCGCGAAAGGCGCTGACCCGCATCGTGAACGCCATCGACCGCAAGATGCGCCAGAGCTTCCTCGAGACCTTCGAGGTGGTCGACGCCAGCTTCCAAGAGATCTTCTCGCGGTTCTTCCCGGGAGGCCAGGGGTCGCTCGTGCTGACCGATCCCGACAACCCCGACCAGACCGGCATCGAGCTCGACGTCCAGCCCAAGGGCAAGCACATCCGGCGGACCCAGCTGATGAGCGGCGGCGAGCAAGCGCTCATCTCGATCGCCCTGCTCTTTGCCGTCTACCGAACCCGCTCGGTGCCCTTCTTCATCCTCGACGAGGTGGAGCCGGCGCTCGACGACACCAACCTGCGCCGCCTCACCGGCTTCTTGGACGACATGCGCCACTCCACGCAGCTCATCATGATCACCCACCAGCGCCGCACGATGGAGCTGGCCGACGTGCTCTACGGCGTCTCGATGCAGGCAGATGGCGTGTCCAAGCTGGTCTCCCAGCGGCTCGACGGCAACGGGCACTGGGTGGAGGACCCCTCAAACAACCCGCAGGCCCCGCAGGGGCAGCAGAGCAGGAGGTAACCCATGTCGTGGCGTGAACGTCTGAGCAACGGGCTCTCAAAGAGCCGCAGGCGCCTGACCGAGAGCATGAACGTCATGTTCCATCGCGGCGTCAAGCTCGACGACGAGTTCTGGGACGGCCTTGAGGAGACGCTCATCTTGGGAGATCTCGGCGGCCGGGCGGCAGACGAGGTGGTCGAGAACCTCAAGGACAAGGTGCGCCGCCAGGCCATTCCCGATGCCAAGGGCGTCCTGGCCGAGCTGGCGGCCGAGATCGCCGCACTCTTCGCGCCCTGCGAGGTCGACCCGCTGGACGACAACCCCACCTGCGTGCTCTTTGTGGGCATCAACGGGGCCGGCAAGACCACCACGGTGGGCAAGCTCGCCAAGGTGGGCGTGGACGAGGGCCGCCAGGTGCTCATCGGCAGCGCCGACACCTTCCGGGCGGCGGCCATCGAGCAGCTCCACGTGTGGGCCGACCGCTCCGACGTGGAGGTGGTCGAGAAGGAGCGCGGCTCCGACCCCGCCTCGGTCTGCTACGCCACCGTGGAGCGGGCGGAGGAGCTGGGAAGCGACCTGGTCCTGATCGACACGTCGGGCCGCCTGCACACCTCCGCCGACCTCATGCGCGAGCTCCAGAAGATGGTGAACGTGACGCGCAAGCGCTCCCGGATGCCGGTCCGCACGCTTCTGGTGATGGACGCCACCACCGGCCAGAACGGACTTGCCCAGGCCCGTGAGTTCCACAAGGCGCTCAACCTCGACGGCATCGTGCTCACCAAGCTCGACGGCACCGCCAAGGGCGGCATCGCGGTGGCGGCGAGCCACGAGCTGGGGCTGCCCATCGTCCGCATCGGCGTGGGCGAGAGCATCGACGACCTGCGCCCCTTTGACGCCCACGAGTTTGCCGAGGCGCTTATCGGCAGCAGCGAGGAGCTGCTCGCAGACGAGTAATGAACGCATCTGACAAAGGAGGCCGGGGCCATGTTTGACAGCCTGACCGAAAAACTGCAAGGCGTCTTCACCGGACTCAAGTCCAAGGGTCGCCTCTCCGAGAAGGACATCGACGAGGCCATGCGCGAGATACGCCTGGCCCTGCTCGAGGCAGACGTCAACTACAAGGTGGTCAAGCGGTTCGTGGCCAAGAACAAGGAGCGCTGCCTGACCGCCGAGGTGCTGGGCAGCCTTACCCCCGGCCAGAACGTGGTCAAGGTGGTGCTCGACGAGCTCACCGAGCTTCTGGGCGGAGAGGACGGAGGCCTCAGGCTCTCGAGTCGCATCCCCAACGTGATTATGCTGGTAGGCCTTCAGGGCTCGGGTAAGACCACCGCCGCCGTCAAGCTCGCCTACCGCCTCAAGAAGGCCGGGCACCAGCCTCTGCTGGCGGCCTGCGACGTCTACCGCCCCGCCGCCGCCGACCAGTTGGAGACCCTCGGCACGGAGATCGGGGTCAAGGTCTTCAGGGGCGACGGCGCGGACCCGGTGGGCATCGCCCGCGCCGCGGTGCGCGAGGCCATCGACACCCTGCGCGACATCGTCATCGTGGACACCGCCGGCCGGCTGCACGTCGACCAGCAGATGATGGAGGAGGCGGCTGCCATCAAGGGGGCCGTCCAGCCCGAGCAGGTGCTCATGGTGGTTGACGCCATGACCGGCCAGGACGCGGTCAACGTGGCTAAGGCCTTTGCCGAGCAGGTCGACTTCGACGGCGTCATCATGTCCAAGATGGACGGCGACGCCCGTGGCGGCGCGGCGCTCTCCATCCTCGAGGTGACCGGCAAGCCCATCAAGTTCATCTCCGAGGGCGAGCGTCCGGACTCGCTTTCCGAGTTCCACCCCGACCGCATGGCCAAGCGCATCCTGGGCCAGGGCGACGTGGTCTCACTCATCGAGGCCGCAGTCGAGGCCAATGACCGCCAGGTCAGCGAGGCCGAGGCAAAACGCCTGGCCAAGGCCGACCTGACCCTCGACGACTTTGTCAACCAGCTGGTCAAGGTCCGCAAGATGGGCGGTTTGGCCAAGATCGTCTCGGCCTTGCCCGGGGGCGACGAGGCCATCCGCAACGGCCAGGTCGACGAGCGCCAGCTCGACCAGGTGCTGGCCATCGTCCGCTCGATGACCCCGGCCGAGCGCCAGAAGCCCTCCATCATCAACGGCGAGCGCCGCGCCCGCATCGCCAAGGGCTCGGGCGTGCAGGTCCAGCAGGTCAACCAGCTTCTGAAGCGCTTCAACGAGGCTAAGAAGATGACCAAGAAGATGACCGCCCAGCTCAACGGCAAGGGCGGAAAGCGCCTGCGTCGCAAGATGGGCAAGGGGGACCTCTCGGGGTTCCAGGACCTGCTCGGCAATATGAAGTAGTAGGATAGCGCAAGCTTGCTTGGCAGCCGGCATTCGAGGGGAGGTGCCAGCCAGAACATGCCCATCTCAGGACCTAAGCGACGGTACAACGAGCGCACCGCCGTCATCACCGTGGACGAGCGCAAGCGGCGCGCCGCCGCCCACGGCATCGCCGTCAGCTTTGACGAGAAGGTCAAGCTGCTGCGGGTCAGCCAGATGCGGCGGGCCATCTTCGACGTGATTCGCCCCGGCTCCCGCAACGACTCCCTGGGCAACCGCGCCTACGACACCTTCATCATCGTCGTCGCCACCTTGAGCCTGCTGCCTCTCATGTTCAGAACCGAGGGCAGCCTGCTCTCCGTCATCGAGCACGTATCGGTCTACATCCTCTTTGCCGACTACATCCTGCGCTGGCTCACCGCCGACCTGCGAGGGGGCACTGAGGGCATGGGGCCCTTCGT
>OMWF01000152.1 GCA_900314665.1 uncultured Actinomycetes bacterium | reverse complement strand
TGCTGGGTAAGAAGAGTAATTAGTTCTTCTTGGCCTTGAGCAGCTCGGCGGCCTTCATGGCGCAGGAGCCGGCATCGGGGGTGTAGGCGTCGGCGCCGATCTCATCAGCGTACTCCTGGGTCACAGGAGCGCCGCCGACCATGATGGTGACCTGGTCGCGCAGGCCGGCGTCCTTGAGGGCGTCGATGACGTCCTTGAGGTGCGGCATGGTGGTGGTCAGCAGGGCCGACAGGAGAAGCAGGTCGGGGTTGTTCTCCTTGACGTAGTTGACGAAGGTCTCGGTCTCGACGTCGACGCCGAGGTCGTTGATCTCGATGCCCTTGCCCTCGACCATCATGCGGACGAGGTTCTTGCCGATGTCGTGCATGTCGTCCTTGACGGTGCCGATGACGGCGGTGCCCAGGGGCTCGGAGCCCTCAGCGGCCAGCAGCGGCTTCAGGAGCTCGGAACCAGTGTTCAGAGCGCGAGCGGCGACGAGCACCTCGGGGACGAAGATCTCACCATCGCGGAACTTGGGGCCGATGACGTCCATGGCGGCCAGAAGGCCCTTGTCAAGGATCTCAGCGGCGTCGACGCCCTCGTCGATGGCCTGCTGGACGAGCTTCTTGACGTCCTTGCGCTTGCCGTGCTGTACAGCCTCAGAAATGTCGTCGAGAATTGCCATACTGTTCCCTCCATCTTTGGATTGCCGTGCTGCCGGTACTGACTGCCGGATGGTTGAGCGTAGGGCGCATTTGCCGATGCGTCTGCCCTCGCGCCCTCATCCATGACATGGGCCAGTGTACAACGTTTTGTCAATTTGTGAAGGAGAATTTGAGGAATAACGGGATTTTCTTGTCTGTAGTGCTGAGTCTCTGTGCACAGACGCGATAACGTAGTTACAGGAAGCATGGCGTTTTACAGGCAGGTGGATTGCCGAGAAGACACGGCGGCAGGCACGGCATCAACGACGGAGGGGGCGGCGCATGGCGCAGCAAGAAGGAATCAGCGCGTTTCTCGATGAGGTAGCCTGCGAGGCCATTGGGGCTTCGCTCGACCTGCTGGCCGAGGGCGGCGAGCTGCATCCCACCGCGTACTACGCCAAGCGCGGGGGCCAGATCGAGCAGGCGGTTTTTGAGGACGACGACCCCGACGCCTGCCTGCAAGCGGCCAAGCGCCAGATTCGCCACCTGGGTGGGAAGGCCGATGTCTATGCCTTGGCCTATGACGGGTTCATACAGACCGAGAAGGGCGCGCCGGCCGAGGACGCGGTCATCGTGGAGATGGGCGAGCGCGGCTCCAAGAAGGCGTATTCGGCGGCTGTGGCTTATCGCCGAGATAAGAACGGCTCCTTCAGCTATGCCGACCCGGTGCCGGCGGGCGAGGAAGAACTGCTCCTCTAGGGGTTGTGCCTGCCTTGCCCTGACCGGGTGACGCCGGTTGCGTGCTACGCTTACAGGCTGCATATAAACGCGCAAAGACAGTGCCGGATCACCAAGGCAGGTAATTTAACCTATGCTGCAAGAAAACATCAGGAATATCGCCGTTATCGCGCACGTCGACCACGGTAAGACCACCCTCGTCGACTGCATGCTCAAGGCCGCCCACACCTTCCGTGAGAACCAGAAGGTGCAGGAGCGCGTGCTTGACTCCAACGACCAGGAACGCGAGCGCGGCATCACCATCCTCGCCAAGAACATCTCCATCAGCTATAAGGACGTGAAGATCAACATCATCGACACTCCCGGTCACGCCGACTTTGGCGGCGAGGTGGAGCGCGTGCTGCGCATGGCCGACGGCGCGCTGCTCATCGTCGATGCCTTTGAGGGCCCCATGCCTCAGACGCGCTTTGTGCTTCAGCACGCCATCGATCTGGGCCTGCGCATCATGCTGGTGGTCAACAAGATCGACCGGCCGGGGGCGCGCCCGGACGAGGTGCTCGACGAGGTGTTTGACCTCATGGTCGAGCTGGGCGCCACCGACGAGCAGCTCGACTTCCCGGTGGTGTACACCTCGGCGGTCGAGGGATTTGCTCGCTATGAGCCCGACGACGGCAACAACGACATGTATCCGCTGCTCGACTCCATCCTCAAATACATCCCCGCTCCGGATGTCAATCCCGACGGCCCGGTGGCGCTGCAGGTCTGCACCGTGGACCACTCCAACTTTGTGGGCCGCATCGGCATCGGGCGCCTGTACTCGGGCACCCTGCACGACGGCGACCCCATCCTGGTCATCAAGAACGATGGCAGCCAGTACAACGCCACCGTGCAGCAGCTCTACACCTTTAAGGCGTTGGGCCGCACCGAGTGCGACGAGGCCCAGGCCGGAGACATCGTGGCCGTGGTGGGCGTGGAGGACGCCGACATCGGCGACGTCTTCACCAGCCGCGAGGACCCCGTGCACCTCGACCCCATCAAGGTCGACGAACCCACCCTGGCGGTTGTCTTCTCGGCCAACACCAGCCCGCTGGTCAAGCAGGACGGCGAGATCGTGGGCGCTCGCCAGCTCAAGGAGCGTCTGGAGCATGAGGCCGAGGCCAACATCACGCTGCGCATCACCGAGCTTGAGGACAAGAGCGGCATGGAGGTCGCCGGCCGCGGCGTGCTGCAGCTGTCGGTGCTGATGGAGACCATGCGCCGCGAGGGCTTTGAGTTCCAGGTGGGCAACCCGCGCGTGCTCTACAAGACCGACGAGCAGGGACATAGGCTGGAGCCTATCGAGGAGGCCACGGTGGAGTGCCCCTCCGAGACCGCCGGCAAGGTCATCGAGGTATTTGGCACCGCCGGCGGCGAGATGACCGACATGGCCCAGCGCGACGAGCAGACCCACCTCACCTTCAAGATCCCCTCGCGCGGCATCATGGGCCTGCGCAACAAGATCTTGAACGTTACCCGCGGCGAGGGCATCTTCTTCCACCACTTCTACGAGTACGGTCCCTTCCGCGGCGACTTCACCGGCCGCAAGAACGGGTCGATGGTCTCGATGGCCACCGGCAAGGCGGTCGCCTACGCGCTCGACACCCTGCAGACCCGCGGCACGCTCTTCATCGGCCCCGGTGACGAGTGCTACGAGGGAATGATCGTGGGCGAGAGCGCGCGCGAGGGCGAGCTTGTGGTCAACGTACAGAAGCAGAAGTCGCTGGGCAACCAGCGCTCCTCCACCGCCGACAAGGCCATTCTGCTCACTCCGCCGGTCAAGTTCACGCTGGAAGAGGCCCTCGAGTACATCGAGGATGACGAGCTGGTCGAGGTCACGCCCCACCACATCAGGCTGCGCAAGCGCATCCTCTCCTCGGTGGACCGCCGCAAGGCAAACGTGCGCGCGGGCAACGTGCCCAAGGCAAACAAATAACAGTTGCTTGAGCAAGCCGCCGTCCCCATCGGGCGGCGGTTATGCTTTGAGGCGATACGTGGCAGCTTGTTGAATGCGGAAGGGTGACGGAGGGCTATGACGCGCTATGCACAGCACGTGAACGCTGAGGTCATCGGAGGCGATAAACGCCCTGAGAACGGCTACCTGGTAATCTCCATCATCGAGCTCATCCTGGGCGTGGTGCTCCTCATCTGGCCGGTCTCGTCACTGGTAGTGGTGTGCGTGATGATGGGCATCGGCCTGCTGGTGGCGGGCGTCATGGGATTGGTGCAGGGCATCCAGGTCCCGGTGGTGGGGGTGCTCACGCAAGGGGCCAGCATCGTCTCGATAGTGGCTGGCCTGGCGCTTATCTTTGGCAACGCCTTCTTTATTGCCATCATCCCCATGACCTTTGGCCTCATCATCCTGGCAGGCGGCATCTACAAGCTGCTTCAGGTGCTCAACGGGCCCAAGCAGACTGCCTCCAAGGTGGGCGGCGTGGTCCTCTGCGCGGTGATGCTGATTTTGGCCCTGGTCATCATGGTCCATCCCTTTGGGACCATGGATGTGGTGATGCGGTTTGTGGGCGTGCTTTTGATCATCAACGCGGTTGTCGACCTCTGGTATCTCTTCAAGCGTCGGCGCGGACAGCTATAAGAAGCGGCACGAGCACGATGAGGGGGCCGGGGCACTGAGCTGCCCGGCCCTTTGCGTGCAGGAAGGGCAAGCCATGACCGATTCTCGGACCGTCGCCTACGATCCTCTGGCGGATGCCGCCACCCCCTTGCTCGAACTCACCGATGCGGTGGTGAGGAGGAATGGGCGCGACATCCTGACCGTGGACCACCTGACTATCATGGCTGGCGACCAGGTGGCTATTCTCGGACCCAACGGCGCAGGTAAGTCCACCTTTGTGAAGCTGCTCACCCGTGAGATGGCACCACTGTGGCGAGAGGAGCCGCCGGTGCGCTTCTGCGGCGACCCCCGTCCAGAGGTGGCGCGCATGCGCAAGATCCTGGGCGTGGTCTCGTCGTCTATGCAGGATCAGATAACGGTCCACCTGCCTGTCATCGACATCGTGGTGGGCGGGCTCTTTGGAACGTTGGGCATTCCTCGCTGGCTGGCGGGAGAGGTCACCGACGAGATGCGTCAGAGGGCTCTTGACCTGCTAGAAAGGCTTCACGCCGACCATCTGGCCGAGCGCACTATCAACACGCTCTCAAACGGACAAGCCAGACGGGTACTGTTGGCGCGGGCCCTGATCAACAACCCGCAGGTCGTGGTGCTCGACGAGCCGTGCGTGGGGCTCGACCCGGAGGGCATGTGGTATGTGCGTCAGGCGCTCTCGGGCATGGCGCGAGCGGGCCATACGGTGCTGCTGGTGACCCATGCGGTGGAGGACATCCGGCCCGAGTTCAACCGTGTGCTGCTTATCAAAGACGGCCGCATCGCCGCCGACGGGCCCAAGCAGAAGATTCTCACCACCTCCAACAT
>OMWF01000127.1 GCA_900314665.1 uncultured Actinomycetes bacterium | reverse complement strand
TTTGACCGTGTTGCGGGAGATGACGAGCGTCTCCTGGATGTATGTCGCATCGCGTCCGCGTGCCAGCATACCAAGCACCTCGGTCTCACGCGGGGTGAGGCCGTATTGCTCGGCGACCTCCGCGCAGCGGCGGCCGAACAGCTCCTCGGGTTCTTCGGGCATCGCGACGCTCTCCGCATCGGCGTCGCGGATGCCGAGCACCGTGCCCCGGATGTCAAGGTTGCGCATCCCAAAGAGCACGCAGGCGAGAAACACCACGATGATGGCGGTTCCCATGACGACCCACCGCTGCCAGCTGGCACTGGCGACGCCCGCCGCCGCCGCGCCCGCCCCCACTCCGACCAGGCTGCCAAAGCCCGCGACGCCCATGCCCCAGGCAAACGAGGCAAGCGCTCCAGCATGGTTGCGAGCGGCGATGGTGAGCAGCATCCAGAGGTAGACCATCCGGAAGACGGCTTCGCCTGACGAGAGCAGCCCGGCCCCCGTGCTGAGCAGCAGCTGGTCGTCGCCCATGAAAAGCCCGAAGCCGGCAATGATGAACAGCGTCGAGACGTACCAGACCCCATTGGCATCGGGGCGGCGGGCAATGCCGAGGTAGATGCCGGTCGCCAGCACCGGAAGCAGGCGCAGGGTAAGCGTGCCCGCGTCAAACTGGAGCGGCGAGAAGCTCAGGGAGAACCCAAAGACCGCCTGGAACAGGAATCCCAGCAGGAAGATCGAGCTTCCCAACGGCAGAAACGTGCTGGGGTGGGTGATGGCGATGTCGGCGGGCGCGTCATGGCAGGCGACCGCGTCCAGCACGGGCTGCGCCGCGCCAAAGGTGAGCGCGAAGGAGACGAACGGCAGCAGAAAGAAGAGCATGAGGTCGATCCAGAACGGGAGTGCGAGAAGCGCGTACGAGCAGGCCTTGGCGATGATGAAGGAGAGCGCCACCGCCGGCGCCAATCCGCAGAGGGGCAGGGCGGCTGCTGCCAGGCCCGTCATGATGAGCACCCCGGCCCGTCCCGCGGCGTGCAGGCAGGCGAAGACGGTGAGCGCAGTCGACTGGCCGCTCACGCTCATGGCCCATGCGCAGAGGATCGACCCGATGATGAGGCAGAGCAGAAAAGCGGCATCGAGCGCCCGCGCATGCAGCTAATGCGGCTTGAAGGTGGCGAGCCCGCCGACCGCCAGCAGCACCAGCCCAAAGGTCGCCACGTAGAACTGGCCTGTTAGCGGCGCGACCAGCTTAATGGCGGGGAGCGCCGCGACGTTCATGATGACGCGGACGAGTTCGATAAAGGCCAGGGAAGCGGTCACCTGCCAGAAAAGCGGCTTGGTGGCGCCCATGGCCTGCGCTCGAAGGGAAAAGGCGGCGTTGGGTGCGCTTGTCGCGTTATCGGCCGACGCTTGTGTGGGTGCGGTGTTCTTCTCCATGCGCCCCTGACTTGCTCTCTTGTAGACGGGTGTTTCTCGGTGTGCTCAGAACCAGCCTCTATCAACGTTATCACAGGTAGAGGGCAGCATCCGCTCCGTTGGCGGATGCTGCCCCCATCAGGCAAATACCGGCTGACAGAGCCGGGTCAACTGCGCTTCCTGCCTTGCTACGCCTCCTGGGTGGCGGCCAGGCGGCCTGCGCGGCGACCAAACGTCATCGTGCGACCGCAGGCGAAGCCCGTCGAGAGGTTGGGGTACGAGACGGCAAACAGGCCGCCGGAGTCGTTGCCCGTGAGGTACAGGCCCTCGATGGGGTTGCCCTTGTCGTCCTTGGGATGCATGTTGGTATCGATCTGCACCCCGTCAAGCGAGGCCAGGTACCAGGCGCCGGTGCGCACGCCAAAGTAGGGCGGGTGCGTGAGCGAGGTCAGGCGGTAGGCGGGCTTTCCGTAGTCGGGGTCGTAGCCCTGGGCGGCGTACTCGTTGTACTTCTCCCAGGTGGCCACGGTCTCGTCGACCGGCAGATTGAGCTTGGCCGCCAGCTCCTCCATGGTGTCTGCGCGCTGGATGTAGCCGTTGTCTTCGAGCTTTTGCAGCATGGCGGGCATTGCGGAGATGTCCATGTTGCTCGGCGCCCCGTTGCCCCAGGGGTACAGGCGGCAGCAGCCGATTTCGTTCATCTGATCGACCTGGGCAAAGTAGTCGGAGTCCCAGATGTCCACGTAGGTGTGGTACGGCTGCATGACCGTGGAGTGCAGCATGTAGTCGTAGGGGCCGGACTCGTTGCAGAAGCGCTTGCCCAGCAGGTTTACCTTGAGGAAGGGCTGCTCGCCAAACCAGAACCAGGCTCCCTTGATGTTGTTGCCGGCAATCTGGTCGGGCTTCACGCAGGCGCGGTTGAACATGCAGGCGGCGCCTACCGGGTCCATGTGGCCGCCGCACCACAGGGCGGCCTTGATGCCGTCGCCGCTGTTGCCGCCGCCGACGGGGATGTTGACACGGATCGCCTGGTTCCACGGCTGGCGGGCGTTGAGCATCTCGGCGTTGCCCGCGTAGCCGCCGGTTGAGAGGATCACGCCGTTGCGGGCGTTGATGCGGAGGTAGTGCTTGTCCTTGGTGTCACAGCAGATGACGCCGGTCACCCTGCCGGTAGAGTCCTGCTCGCACTTGACCAGGCGGGCGTTCCAGCGGAACTCGGCGCCCAGCTCCTGGGCGTAGTCCGCCAGCTCGCTGCCAAAGCTGACGTTCTTGTCGTCAACCAGCTTCTGGGGGCTGTGCGACGTGGACCAGTCCTTGCAGAGCGAAGTGGCACGGTCGGTCTCGGCACCGGCCTCCCAGTTCATCGTGAAGTGGCCGTTGCGCGAGATGATGGCGGTGATCCAGTCGATCATGGCGCCGGACTCGTTGGCCCACACGTTGTAGAGGTCGTAATCAAAGAAGCCATTGGCGTAGCGCACCAGGTCCTCGCGGTGCTCGTCGATGGTGAATGCGTACTGCGGGTACTGCTTGAAGCCCTCGATCTGCAGCTGCGAGCCAAAGGCGCCGATGTCCTCGCGCGGGTTGTTGACCTTCTCGGACTGATCGACGCCCAGCACCCTCGCGCCGTTCTCGGCAGCCGAGATGATGGCCGGCAGTCCGCCGGTGCGGCAGCCCACCACCACGACGTCGTAGTCGAGGGTCTCGGTTATCTGGGACTCGGCCACCTCGGGCGGCTCGCCCAGCCAATCGGGGGTGGAGCCGGCATGCGTCTGCGTGTGCTTGTCGACCTCGGTGGGGACGGTCTGGGCTTTGCCGCACCCGCTGAGCGCTCCGGCGGCGGCAGCGCCCACGCCGAGCGCCATGGCGCCCTTGAGGAAACCACGGCGAGAAAGTCCGTTACTCATTGCTGGGCTCCTCCCATCCCTCCGGCAGGGTCAGGTCGTGGCACTCCGCGCAGTACAGCACCGAGTCCTGGTGCGACTTATGGCAGTCTCCGCAGGTGATGGATCCATCCTGGTGGCTGCTGTGCGGATTGTACTTGGCGTCGTTGCCCTCAAAGCCCCATGTGCTGTCCACGACCTCGTTCCAATCGTGGCAGCCGCTCTTCAGGCAGTTCTCGGGAGACGCCATCTTTGAGGCGTTGCTGTTCTGCAGGTATCCGTTCTCGTCGACTGGGAACGAATCATCCATCCACGACCCCACTTCTGAGATCTGCTCGCCCAGACGCGCCTCATGGCAATCGAGGCAGCTGACGCCCTCCTTGGCGTGGGCGGTGACGAGCATGCCCGCATCGCCCGAGTGGTACGACTCCACGTAGGTGTCCATCGGCTCATGGCAGATTGCGTTGCAGAATCCGGGCGTGTTGTGCCAGACCGTGAAGGCGATCACGATGATCACGATCACGGCGACGATGATGCCGAGCACCATCAAGCGCTTCTTCTTGCGCCTGACGGGGTGCTGCGTCGGAGCGCCATCGCCAGCTGAAGTCTGGACGTCAGTCCCCAGCTTGTCGTCGCTGTCGGCCATATCCCCCTCCTGTTCCTTGTTGGTCCCGCTTTCCCCAGTAAAACGGGGTGAGCATAGGGTCAAGAGGG
>OMWF01000114.1 GCA_900314665.1 uncultured Actinomycetes bacterium | reverse complement strand
GCCGGCAACTGCCGCCGCCGCTGCCGGCGCGGCTTCGGGCAGCGCTGCCGTGGGCGCGTCCGAGACGGGCGCCGCATCGAACACCGCGGTCCGGTCGCGGTCCTGACGCTTCGACGGGCTTGTGATCCTGGCGGTGCGGGCGGCCTCCGGCTTTGCGGGGCCCTCGTCCTGCTCCTGCTCGATGACCTGGGTCGGGTCGACGCGGTTCAGCACTTCCGTCGCGCCGTCCTCCCATGGAGGCACGGCGCCGAAGACGGTGGTGTCCTGCTGCGGGAGGACCGTAGTCGCATGCGCGTCATACGGGTCTGCCAGCACCCGCGTGGGCGACGACAGACGGGCGGGCGCCATGCCCACCGGCCCCTGCGGCCAGTCCCCGTCATCGATGGGCTCGTCGTCAAAGCACTCGTCGTCCTCGTAGGACCCGGTCCCCTGGCCCAGGTCGCGTGGAACCGTCCGGGTCTTGCCGATCCGGCCGAGCACGCGGGTCAGGGCATTGCCTGGCGTGTCTTTGTCGTCGGGGGCGAGCACCCTGGTCTTATCGGCACGGACGCCTACCGAGGGCCGGCTCCCGCGCTGCTCCTGGCCGATGAGCTCAGTAGGGCGCTCGGAGTCATACCCTGCTTCGAGGGCGGCGGCCGGGAGCACGTCGCCGTTGTTGTCGAATCGCACAGGCTCGTCCTCAAAGTCGAGGTCGTCAAGCGAGCGACGGGCTCGAGCCGGCAGGTCGCCCAGGTGCGCGGCCTCGTATCGGTCGCGGGTGTGCTGGATGAAGCCGGTGATGGAGAGGCCTGTCACGATAAGGCCGGCGATGATCACCCCTGCCAGGATGACGGTTCCGACCACCTTCCCCATCAGGGTTATGAGCACCCAGGCGATGCCCGCGCCGAGGTAGCCGCCGCGGCTCACCAGGGCGCTCTCCCTGAAGAGCACCACGGAGGGCGAGAGCTCGGCATTGGGGGTGTAGAGCGCAATCAGGGCGATGACCGTCACCACGATGAGCAGCAGGCCGATGCCGGTCCGCCTGATGCCCACCGCGTCCACGTGTACGAAGAAGCTCACCGCCCAGGCCAGCAGGAAGAGCGGGACCAGGTAGGCGCCGAGACCCAGGGCGAGCAGGAGCCCGTGGCTCACGGCATTGCTGAGCACGGCCTGGCCCGGCGCCACCACGGCGATGAACAGCGCGATGGCCACCACCGCAATGGCCACGGCGGCGATGTCGTGGCGGGCATCCGGGGTGAGAAGCGCGGGCCGGGCCTGTTCCCTGACCTCCTGCTGCTTGGGGGTGCGAGAGGTCCGCGAGCCGGAGCCGGCCTTCCTGGCGTTGGCTTGACCGGAAGGCCGGCGCTTCTGCGACGAGCTGTTGCGGGTGCGCGTGTTCGAGCTGCTGCGTGTCCGTGTTGTGTTCCTCGAGCTCACGTACTGCCTTTCCTATCTTGACTACTCTATATCTTGATGACGGTCGGTATCACCACGGGGCGCCGGCGCAGCCGGTCCCACAGAAGCTTGCTTACGGCCTCTCGCACGCTCTTCTCCAGAGCGTTGACGTCGTGGCCCTTGCCGGCGGAGATGGTGTCTGCCAGCGCCTTCTCGACACGTGCGCAGGCGTCTTCGATAAGCTCCGGGTCGTCTCCCCCGGACACGCCGCGCATGATGACGTCGGTGGGCCCCACCTGCCGGTCCTTCTTGGCGTCGACCGCCACCGAGCAGATGACCACCCCGTCGCCGGCCAGCAGCGTGCGGTCTCGCAGCACGCGCGGCGAGGTGTCACCCACGCTCATGCCGTCGACAAAGACCACGCCGCTCTCCTCGATGGGGGCGCCGCGCCGCACGCCCGAACGGTCCAGGGTGAGGGTATCGCCGTTGTCCATCACGAAGATGTGGTCGTGCGGGATGCCCACCGCCTCGGCCAGGCGGGCGTGCGCCCGCAGGTGAGCGGCCTCGCCGTGGACCGGCATGAAGTACTTGGGCTGCACGATGGAGAGCACGAGCTTGAGCTCCTCGGACCCGGCGTGGCCGGAGACGTGGACCAGGGCGCGGGACTTGTCGTACACGTCGGCCCCGATCTTGGCCAGGCAGTTGATGACGCGGGTGACGGCCTTCTCGTTGCCGGGGACCGGGGTGGCCGAGATGATCACCGTGTCGCCGGCCTCGATGGACACCGTGCGGTGCTCGCCGTTGGCCATCCGGGCCAGCGCCGAGAGCGGCTCGCCCTGGCTGCCGGTGCACAGTACCACGACCTTCTCGGGCGGGAGGTCGTTCATGTCGTAGGCGTCGATGATGTTGTTGCTGTCGACGTGGAGGTACCCCAGGTCCTCGGCGATCTTGGTGTTCTGCACCATGGAGCGGCCGGTGACCACCACCTTGCGGCCGCAGGCCACGGCGGCGTCGTAGACCTGCTGGACGCGGTGGATGTGGCTCGAGAAGGCGGCCACGATCACCCGCTGCTTGGCGCTCGCGATGATGGGGCGCAGGGCCTTGCCCACCTCGGCCTCGCTCTTGGTGAACTCGGTCTTCTGGGCGTTGGTGGAGTCGCTCATCATCAGGTCGACGCCCAGGTGCCCAAAGTGGCTCAGGGCGTTGAAGTCGGTGCGGACCCCGTCGATGGGGGTCTGGTCGAGCTTGAAGTCTCCGGTGTGCAGCACCGAGCCGGCCGGGCAGCGTAGGTAGACGCCGAGCGCGCCGGGGATGGAGTGGTTGACGGCAAAGAAGTCGAGCGAGAAGCACCCCAGCTCCACGTGGTCGCCCGGATGGACCTCGGTGAGCTTCTCGTTTCTCAGCCGGTGCTCCTCGAACTTGCCGTTGATGAAGCCGAGGGTGAGCTTGGTGCCCAGGATGGGCACGTGGGCGCCCAGGTCCTTGACCAGGTATGGCAGGGCGCCGGTGTGGTCCTCGTGGCCGTGCGTGATGAAGATGCCGCGCAACTTGTCGGCGTGCTCGAGCACGTAGGTGTAGTCCGGCAGAATAAGGTCGATGCCGGGGTGCCCGTCGTCGGGGAACATGATGCCGGCGTCGATGACGATCATGTCGTCGCCGCACTCGAAGGCGGTCATGTTCTTGCCGATGCCGTCGAGGCCTCCCAAGGGGATGACGCGCAGCTTGGGCCCGTCCTTACGGCTCCTGCTCCGGCGGTTCATGGTGCCGGAGGTACGCTTTGAGAGCTTCTTGGGGGCTTGGACGGCCTCTTGGCGCTTTGCGCCGCCCTGTCCCCCGCGCGGCGGTTTGCCGCCGCCGCGCTTTGGGGAGCTCTGGTTGTTGTCTTGGTCCATAGCTGAGCTTACTGCTCCTTCCTGCCAGGTCCGCCGCCCGTGGGTACAGGCCCGGCATGTCGGTCGCGGTTCAGGTCCTTACACCCCGGCGCCGCCCCGTTAAGGCCTGCGCCGGGGATTACTTATTCGTTGCCGCCCCGCCTAGAGGACGCCTACCTCGCGCATGGTCTGGGCCAGCTCGGCGCTCTGCTCGGGGGTGGCGTCGATCAGCGGCAGGCGCAGGCCGCCGCAGTCGAAGCCGATGAGCCTCAAGGCCTCCTTGACGAGTATGGGGTTGGTGGTCTTGAACAGGCCCTTCATGAGCGGGCTGAGCTTCTCGTTGAGCTCGTAGGCGCGCTCCTTGTCGCCTGCCACAAAGGCGTCGATGATCTGGCGCATGCGCTGCGGGCACACGTTGGCGATGGTGGAGATGACGCCCACGCCGCCCAGCTCCATGATTTTGAGGGTGGCGTCGTCGTCACCGGAGTAGACCGAGAAGCCCTCGGGGGCCTCGTCGCAGATCTGTTTGATCTGGTCCCACTTGCCGCTGGCTTCCTTGATGGCGACGATGTTGTCGCAATCGCGAGCCAGTCGCAGGGTGGTCTCGGCCTCCATGTTGGTGACGCAGCGGCCGGGGATGTTGTAGAGGATGACGGGCTTGTCGATGCCTCCGGCGATGGCCGAGAAGTGCCGGTAGAGGCCTTCCTGCGGGGGCTTGTTGTAGTACGGGACCACGGCCATCACGCCGTCGACGCCGAGCGCGCACACCTTGCGGGCAAACTCCACGCTGTCGGCGGTGCAGTTGTCGCCCACGTTGGCCAGCACCTTGGCCTTGCCGTCGACCGCCTCGATGACGGCGCGGAAGAGCTTCATCTTGGCAGAGTAGATGACGGTCGGGCACTCGCCGGTGGTGGGGCACACCAGGATCGAGTCGCAGCCGCCGTCGATGAGGCGCAGCGCCTGCTCCTGGGCGCGCGGAAGGTCGAGCTCGAGGTCCTTGTCAAACGGCGTGATCATTGCCGGGATAAGCCTGCCCAGAAGCGGTTCGGTCATGGTGGTCCCCTCCGAGGTAAAGCGGTCTTCAAACCGAGTTCCATGCGTGAGGCCCGTGCGCGGGCCTGCTGTCTATCTGTACGAGTATGCCACAGACCGGCCGGTAGCAGACCTGTGAGAGCGGTTCTGGACCGCAGTCGGGTACGAACGCATGTTTGCTGGCGGGTGCGGCGGGCGGGCGCTGCTACACTGGCACATCAGACGGTTGCGATGTGAAAGGCGGCATTAAAGATGACAGATGTGCTGGTTCGCACCCTCGACCCCCGCCAGCTGGCCGGCCGCGAGCGGCAGCTTGAGCCGATGGTGGCCTCAGCCTACACCCGGGGCCAGGACGGGCTCCACCTCCCTCAGCTGGCAGAAGGGCTGCTGATGGCCGCCTGCTGCGGCATCACCTCCACCGCGCAGCTCACCTTGGGCGCCTGGGGCAAGCCCTCCTTCTCGCGCGCCGCGCCCGAGCGCTTCCAGGCGATGAGCTTCAACCTTTCCACCAGCCCGGTCGCCGCCGCTCTGGCGCTTGCCCCGCAGGCGGTGGGCGTCGACGTGCAGCAGGTGATGCCCCCGGACTGGGCGGTGGCCAAACGCTTCCTGGGCAAGGAGGCGGCCGACCGGCTGCAATCGCTGCCCTCGTTTATCCAGCCGGGTGCCTTCACCTTGGAGTGGACCCGCCTGGAGGCGGTGCTCAAGGCTGACGGCCGCGGCTTTGCCGCGCCCAGAAGCGAGTTTCCCCAGCTCCTGGACGCCTGGCAAACCGAGAGCATGCTCCTCGGGAACTACGCCCTCTCGGTGGCGACGGCCGACGCCCCCTCCGTCGAGGTGGTCGCCCTGAGCCTCGACGAGGTGCTCGACCTGATCGCGCACTCGGGCCAGGCCGACCCTCACTAGAGCCCCCACGCATGCGAGAAGGGGCCGCAGCCTGCCGTCGTGGCAGCAGCTGCGGCCCCTTCTGTCGCGCCGGTGCAGGACTTGTCGCCAGGGCTACAGGTCCATCAGCTTCTCGAGGCCCACGGTGAGGCCGGGGTGCTTGCGCACCTCGCGCACGGCGAGCAGGACGCCGGGCATGTAGCTGGCGCGGTCGATGGAGTCGTGGCGGATGGTGAGCGTCTGGCCCAGCGACCCGAAGATGACCTCCTGGCTCGCCACGTGGCCGGCGGTGCGCACCGAGTGCACGTGAACGCCGTCGACGTCGGCCCCGCGGGCGCCCTCGTACCCGTCAAGCTCGGTCTCCTTGCCGGGGGCCGCGCTCGCCTGGGCGCGGTTGGCGGCGACCATGCGGGCCGTGCGGATGGCGGTGCCGGAGGGCGCGTCGGCCTTGCCGTCATGGTGAAGCTCGATGATGTCGCAGTCGGGGAAGTACTTGGCCGCCACGGCCGAGAAGGCCATCATCAGCACGGCGCCGGTGGTGAAGTTGGGGGCCACGAACAGCGGCACCTCGGGCG
>OMWF01000076.1 GCA_900314665.1 uncultured Actinomycetes bacterium | reverse complement strand
GCTCGACAGGCCAGTCTTCGTCGAGGCTGGCGCCGGCTCCGGCAAGACGTTCACCCTAACGCGCAGGATAGCGTGGGCCCTCTCGCCGGGCTCCGGCGTGGGGGACGCTCCGTTCGTGGACGACCTGAGCCAGGTCCTGGTCATCACCTTTACCAACGCTGCCGCACGCGAGATTAAGGAGCGCGTTCGTTCGACGCTTCGCCAGGCGGGCATGCGCGAGCAGGCGCTCATGGTCGACTCCGCATGGATCAGCACCATTCACGGGATGTGCTCGCGCATCCTTAAGCGCCATGCGCTTGACCTGGGGATAGACCCTTCGTTCAAGGTTGCTGGCGTCAACGAGGCGCGGGCCCTTCTCGAGCAGGCGACAGAGAAGGTCGTAGGCGCCGCCAGCCACGACCATTCGAACGAGGTGCTCAACCGCGCCTTCCAGGAGTACGGCTACGGCACGCTTGGAGGGGCTACGCCCTTTGGCGTGGTATCCATGGTCCTGAACGTGGTGAATGCCGCACACTCCTCGCCAGACGGCTTCGATTCGCTCGTCACGGTGGGGGAGCCGGATGTCGAGGGGTCGATTGCACGCCTCAGAGAGGCCATCGGTGCGCTTGGGGCGCAGTCTGGTATCTCGCCTGCTGCGCGCGAGGCCGTGATGACAAGCCTGGGATCTCTCGACGGGTTTCTCTCGTCGCCTCCCAGCCAGCGCACACCGGAGGCGGCGGCAGCAGCACTTGCCGGGGTGAAGCTTCCCAGCGCGCGGGCGAAGGCGATAAAGGAGTTGGTGCCCGAGGCAAAGCGCGCCCTGGGCGAGGCTACGCTCGAAGCCGCGCTTGCGGGCACCGCGCCGCTGGGAGACGCCCTTGTTGACCTGGCACGCAAGGTAGACGAGCGAAACCTCCAACTCAAGCGCGATAAGTCCGTTCTCGACAACGACGACCTCGTCTCCCTCGCCCTTCACGCCGTGCGTGACAATCCCGTCGTGGCCGCCGACTACCGCGGGCGCTTCAAGCTCGTGATGGTCGACGAGTCGCAGGACACCGATGCCAGGCAGCTCGAGCTCATCACACTCCTGTCGGGCGACGGTGCGTGCCACCTCACCACAGTGGGCGATGCCCAGCAGAGCATCTACCGGTTCCGTGGCGCGGACGTGGGCGTGTTCCGCGCGCGAGGGGAAGAGGTCCCGCAGGAGGACCACGTGCGCTTGGACGTGAACTACCGCAGCCACGCCGACGTCCTCTCGTTTGTGGATGCCGTGTGCGGTGGTCCAAGCGGTGTGGTCGACGGCTTCATGCACCTCGAGCCTAACCCCAAGCGCAAGGATGGCTACCGGGCTCGTTGCCTTCCGCGCGTGGATGTCGAGGTGACGCTTGCCAGGCGAGGCATGGCGGCGCTTGCCTCTGCCACGTGCGCAACGCAGATCGCCGACCGTCTTGCGGCGTATGCCGCGGCTGGACAGAGCCCATCTGACATGGCGCTGCTCCTTGGCGCTACTGGCAAGGCTGACCTCTACATCGACGCCCTGCGCTCGCATGGCCTCGAGTGCGTGGTCACCGGAGGCTCGACCTTCACGCGCACCTCCGAGGTCAAGGTCATGGCCGCCCTGCTCCACGCCCTTTCCAACCCCCACGACACCCAGTCGGGCCTCTTCCCGCTTTTGGCATCGCCCATGTTTGAGCTTGACGCGAACGACTTTGTCCAGCTGGGGACGCGCAGGCAGGACATGGTCGACGCTCCCACCAAGCGCGCCATCGACCGTGGCCTTCAGACCATGTCGTTCTATGGCGAGGCAGAGCCGTCTCCACGGCTGAGGGCTGCGCACGAGGTCCTCTCTCGCGCGCGCCTGGCCTTGCGCAAGCATTCCGTTGCTGACGTCTGCCTGCAGGTGGTGCGCGAGTCGGGGTGGCTTCGTCGCCTGGAGGGTGCCGGCACCGATGGCCTTGCACAGGAGGCAAACATCCTTGCCGCGGTGCGCTACATTCGCGAGCTCACGCAGGACCTGGGCCTTGGCCCGGCCCGGGCCGCGCTTGAGTTTGACCTCTGGCTCGAGGCCGCTAAGGTGCCCCCCGCCTCTCTTGCGGGCGGATCCTCCAACCAGGTGCAGATCATGACCGTGCACGCCTCAAAGGGTCTCGAGTTCCCCATTGTTGCCATTGCCGAATGCTGGGCCAACCCGCGTCCCTCCGGCTCTGTGGTCACCGGTCGCGTGGACGCCCGCCGTCGCGGCATCATCGTGAAGCCCAAGGGCCTCAAAGTCCCCAAGGACCTCACCGCAGAGGAGAACCCCCGCAGCTGCGCGGAGTGGCTCCTCTCGCTCACCGAGGACGGCGCAGATCAGGAGGCTGCCGAGAAGACCCGCCTGCTCTACGTGGCGCTCACGCGCGCGCGGGAGGCGCTGGTCCTGGGCGTTGGCATCACACAATCCGCCTCGGGCGCCTCGCCGGCGCTCGCCGCGAATGTGCTTGGGGCGCTTGTGGGAACGACCGCGCCTGCGCCGGGCGTGAGTTCGATAGAGTACGGAGGAAGCGAGCCGGGGCGGCTGAGGTGCGTCTCCCTTGAGCCCTGCGAGGAAAACGGGGGAAAGGGTGCCACGCTTGACTCCGCCGGCAGCTTCTTTGATGGCACCGTCGCAAACACGGACGAGGTCATAGGCATCGGCGCCACCATCGAGGTTCCGGAGCCTGCGGGCTTCTCGCTTGTCTCGCCAGACCCAGATCCTGCGACGCCTGCCGTCACCATGTGGCGACCCCGTGCGGGTGTCTTCAGCTACTCGAGCGCCCACGCGCAGATGCTCGGGGACTTCTCGGCGGCAGATGACGCGTCGATGGATGATGCGGGTCCCGTCACCGGTGTGGCAGCCTTGCCCTCGCGTGCCGAGCGCGATTCCATGCAGGAGGGCGCTCCGGTGGTGGGGGACGCCGACAAGGCCACGGGGCTGGGGTCGGCCTTCCACGAGCTTGCCCAGTCCATGGTCGAGGGTGGCCAGCGCTTTCCGCTTCCGGAACGCATTGCTGCCACCAAGCGCTTCTGGCACCTCTCAGAGCGGGCGGGCAGCAGGCTCGACGAGGCGCTTGCGCGCTGGTGGGGCTCGGACGTGCGCAAGGAGGCGCTCTCGCATGCCCTCGTGCGTGCGGAGGTCCCGTTCTTCCAGCGCGTGGACTCCGTCTATGGCGGCTACGTGGAGGGAGCCATCGACCTTCTCGCCACAGATCCCGGCTCTGACCACGCGTTTTTGGTGGACTACAAGACGGGTGACCGAGGTCTGGACGCTCGCGCTCTTCACCTGCGCCACGAGATGCAGGCCAACTTCTACGCGCACGTCCTCATGGGGCTTGGCT
The DNA here is from genome assembly GCA_900314665.1 of uncultured Actinomycetes bacterium. Classification (GTDB taxonomy): domain Bacteria; phylum Actinomycetota; class Coriobacteriia; order Coriobacteriales; family RUG033; genus RUG033. The sequence continues at coordinate 836 of OMWF01000076.1, read as the reverse complement.
TCACCTCGGTAAGCTGCCGCTTTGTGTGCGTCGAACTGGATCGCACGGATGCGCCCGGCCAGCCCGTGGTGGTGCTCTACGAGTTTGACGCCATGCATCCGCCGCGCATGGGATAGTCCTCGCGCACCCGTCGCGAACCAGAACAACGTGTGGAGCCTCTGCTCGATTTCTACCTGCGGCAACGTCATTGCCGCAGGTAGAGTGGGGTATAGGTCAAAGCTCGCGCCGCATTCCTTCTGCTATGCTGTGCCAAACACCACAGCATCACCCGGTATGGAGAACACATGGCATTCGTTCACCTACACAATCACTCGGACTTCTCGATCCTCGATGGCGCCACGCCCATCCCCAGCATGGTCAAGCGTGCCATCGACGAGGGGATGCCCGCTGTTGCCCTTACGGACCACGGCTACATGTTTGGCATCCCCAACCTCGACCTGGAATGCCGCAAGTACAACGACGACCAGGCCAACATGAAACAGTGGCGCCACGACGTCGAGTGCTTCAAGAAGAGTTGGGACCTCGAGGAGCCCGAGCCAGACGCAGACGACGCGAGCTACTTCGATCGCGTCCACGACCAGTGGGCAAGCGACGTGGCCGTGTGGGAGTCCTCCGGCCACGACCTCGCTGCGGTCCAGGCAAACCGCCCGCGCCTCAAGGTGAAGCCCATCTTTGGCTGCGAGGCCTACTTCATCACCGATGACTGCATCGAGCGAGGCACAAAGCAGCGCCGCTACCACCTTATCCTCCTCGCCAAGAACGAGACGGGCTACCACAACCTGGTGAAGTGCATGTCCAAGGCCGCCGGCCACGAGATGATGTACTACCGGCCGCGC
>OMWF01000111.1 GCA_900314665.1 uncultured Actinomycetes bacterium | reverse complement strand
GGGACTCACCTCGCCAAAGCTCTTAGTGCACGAGATGATCCGATAGGAGTTGTCGATAAGGACAATGGGCAGCCCAGTGAGGTCCCCGGCGCGGGCGATGAGCGAGCCCAGCCCCTGTCCCGCCGAGAAGATCCGCACAAGCTCGTTGGTCGCCGCTGCCAGCTTGCCCTGCTCCTCCAGGGGCTCGAGGACTTGGACGAGCGCTTGCCCCACAGTGCCCGGATAGACCGCCAGATTGCACTTTCCGCCCGCCGCCCGCCACGCCTGCAGGCGCTCGATCGTCTCGGAAGCGCTCTGCTCGTCTTGTTCTCCCATACAACAAAGCAGGTTTCCTTCATGACGGGAGCAGCCCAGCACCTGCTGTGGCGTGCCAAGCTCAAGCATCCCCGCATCCGCTGGCCGCGCATCTTCCCACAGGCGCGCCGAGTAGACCTCGGCATCTGGCTGATGAGGCTCAAGCCAGAGCGTCTGCGCTCCTAATCTCTCAATGAGGTGCGAGAAGAGCATGACGCATCCCTCCATTTGTACGTCAGTACATATTTCACCGCTCCAGTATCGCAAACTTTGAACTCCGTACCGTAGCGGAGAGCCCCATGCCCACCTACGCTTTGGCCAATGAACGCATTCAGCAACCCCCCGGAGAGAAGGAGCCGTCGAAAGCCATGATGAACTCGTTTGAGAAGGTCGACCGCGCCATGGATTCGGTGATGCCCGAGGACCGCAGCCAGATTCCGCTGATGGCCCAGTTCGTCACCTTCCCCGCCCACTACGCCGGCATCAAGCAGAAGGACGCCTTCTACGACGTCGACCTCAACATCAAAGCCTACGCCAAGGTCTTTGCCGAGCTGGGCAAGCCCGACTGCAGCTACTACTGCATCCCTGGAGACGCCGCCTTTGGCGAGGAGCTGGAGTGCTACCGCCCCGGCTACGAGCTTGCGGACGACGATGCCACCTACCAGTTCCATGAGACCCAGCGCATGGACATAGACGACTACCAGGACATCCTGGACCACGGCTGGAACCAGTGGCACACCCGTTACCTGATGTCCATCCAGCACCCGGCGCTTGAGCGCCCCGAGCAGCTGGGCGCCGCCTACGCCCAGATGGGGCAGCGCATCGGCGTCTTTGCCGGTTGGCTCGCCTCGCAGGGCGTAGCCCCCATCACCGACATCGCCGTCATGCCCCCGTTTGACAGCCTCTCCCTCTTCCGCTCGTTCATGCCCTTCACGATGGACCTCTACGACGAGCCCGACCTGGTCAAAGCGGTCTGCGACAAGGCTGCTGACGAGATGATCGAGGGCACCCTTAAAAACGCCAAAGCCAACGCCCACGTGCATCGCATCGGCCTCTTTGCCATGCGCTCGGATTGCGACACGCTCTCTCCCGACCTCTTTGACGAATTTGCCTGGCCTACGCTGAGCAGGATGATCCTGGCCTTTGACAAGGCGGGCTTTAAGTCGGTCATCCATGCCGACAGCAACTGGCTGCCCATCCTCGACCGCTTCCTCAAGCTGCCGGCCCACTGCGTGAGCTTTGAGCTGGACGGCAAGACCGACATCTTCAAGGCGGCCCAGATCCTTGACGGCTGGCAGTCCTTCCGCGGCGACGTCCCCGCCACCACCCTTGCCTTTGGCACGCCCGACGAAGTCTTCGAATACTGCGAGAAGCTCATCACCGAAATCGGTCTCAAGACGCCTGGGTTCATCCTCGGCAGCGGATGCGAGATCCCCTTCAACGCCAAGCCGGAAAACGTCAAGGCCCTGCTCACCTGCCTGGGCAACAACGCTTAGCGCCCGAGCCTGATACCCGCACCGGCAAAGGGGCGCCCGATCGCATGCACGCGAGCGGGCGCCCCTTGCATTCCGCGCTGGGCTCTGGAAGCCGGCCCGATAGCTCTGGCGACGGACGAGGCGGCGTCTTTGAGGTTGGCTCGATGTCTCCAGCAGCAGAACTGTCGCCTTTGTCAGCCCCTACCTACCCTTTCCGGCCTCGCTTCCCGCTGCCTCCCTACCCGGCGCCGCTTCCCGATGATGCAAATGTAACAAAACGCGAAGAATCTGAGCTCCGGCGGCTCCGCTCTGATGCAAATGTAACAAAACGCGAAGTTTTTCAGCG
>OMWF01000268.1 GCA_900314665.1 uncultured Actinomycetes bacterium | reverse complement strand
GCTGCTATTCCGCCATATCCCTACACCGCAGCCGGACAGTCCGCCTCCTTTATTGGAAATGCCCCTCAACCGCAGGTACAGCCCGCTGACTTGTATCAGCCTCAAGGGCAGGGCATTCAGATGACGGAGACGCAAACACCGCAGAACACTTCACAAACCATTCCCTACCAGCAGGTGAATTATCAGCAGCCCACGTATCCAGCAATAGAAGAGGGGGTTTCCTCACCCGCAACCTCCTGGCATCCACAGATGCAGGGGAATCCTGGCAACAGCTATCACTATCCCACCCAATCCGTTCAGCCAGCCCAGCACTATCAACCCGCACCTCATCCTCTATATGGGCAGCAGTCTGCAAACGTCATCTACCAGCAGCCCTTCTCTCCCACATCATCTATGGGGATGGGAGGGGCAGACTCATACGAAGCATTTGCACAACCCGTCGGACAAGGCGTTCAACCTGGATACAGCTATCCTGAGCAGGTTTCTTCCCAGCAACCGATGGCGAACCGTTCAGAGATTTCAGCGGATTACACACACATATATAGAAGGACGCGCATCGCAGTCTACGATGACATGCTCTCCTCGCCGCGCATCGTCGACATCGAACCCAACGAAACCAAGGCCTACATCGCCGATGCGGCTTCCACCACCTATCGCCTCGCCAAAGACGCAGGCGGGAACATCCCCTATACGGTCATCCTTGAATTGGTCGAGAACTTCATCCATGCCAGCTTCATCGAGTCGGTTATCACGATTCTCGATCATGGCAACACCATCCGCTTCTCGGACCAGGGGCCGGGCATCGAGAAGAAGAGCCTGGCCCAGCAGCCGGGCATCACCTCGGCCACCGCTCCGATGAAGGAGTACATCCGTGGCGTGGGCTCGGGATTTCCCATCGTACGCAGTTACCTTGAAGTGCAGCGGGGTCGGCTCCTGATAGAGGACAACATCAACAAGGGGACGGTCATCACCATCTCCATCCATCCCTTTGCCGGCGCCTCCGACATCAAAACCGTCATCTCAAATGAGCCGCCAGACGAGCCCGTCTCGGAGCTTCCCAAGGTTAACGAGCGCCAGCTGGCCATTCTCTACCTCTGCGATGAGCAGGAGTCGATTCGCCTTACGGATGTGGTCAAGGAGCTGAACTACGCCAACTCGTCGGTCTACAAGATGCTCAACGAGCTCATGGAGAAGAATCTCATCGCCCGCGATCCAAACAGCAAAGTGAAGAATTACCGTCTCACCGAACTTGGCCACAAACTGTTGAAAAGTCAGTGAATCCACGTTAAAGTTTTCCCTGCCTGTGGATAACTTTGCCAATGGCATCGTTTTTCCACCGCCGCTGATATACCATGTGACCAGGCACAGGCGCACCTGAGGTAGGGTAAATGGAGAAAAACGAGCTCAGCTCCCTCTGGAGCTACATCATAGACTTCACTCTTGACCAGGTAGAACCCGGCAACAGAGCCATCATGGGGTTTCTCACCACCATCGCTCCGGTGGATTTTATCGACGACACCTTTACCCTGGCGGTCAAGACAGAGTTTTCAAAGGAATATATCGAGCGCCATTACAACGACCTCTTCAATAACGCGCTGCTGGGCGTTCTGGGATTTCCCTGCCATATCGCCTACACGACCGATCAGCCTTACGTAGACAAATATATAGAGAAGTTTCCCAACCCGCGCTTGACGAGCATCATGAGCACGTCGGTGCAGAGCGCTCCGGTTGCCGCGACGCCGTCGACGGCAGACTTGCCCGCCCAGGGCACGCCATCGCCAATATGGCGAGAAACACAGCCTCACTCATCTTTTGAAGAGCAGAGCGCACCTGCTGCAGGCCCCTCCCCGTCGGAGCCTGATATGAAACCAGAGCAGCAACCTCTCCCTGAAGAGGAGCGCATCTCCACGGGCAGGCAGATCATCCTGCCCCCAAGCAGCAGTCCCACTTCTTCAGAGGAGTTGCAAACCCTCATCAACCCCCAGGGCACCTACAACCCCAAATTTACCTTCCAAAACTTTGTGGTGGGTCCGAGCAACGAATTTGCCCGCGCAGCCGCCCTCAAGGTGGCAGAGGAGCCGGGCAAGTCCTATAACCCGCTCTTCATCTACGGGCATGCCGGCCTTGGTAAAACCCACCTGCTCAACGCCATCGCCAACTACGTCAAGGACAACTACGAGTACATGCGCGTGGTGTATGTGACCTCGGAAAACTTTGTAAACGACGTGGTCACCGCGGCACGACGCGACCTGTGGGACAACTTCATGCTCAAGTATCGGTCAGCCGACGTGCTGCTCATCGATGACATACAATTCCTCCAGGGCAAGGACTCGAGCGTCCAGCAGCTCTTCAACACCTTCAATGCGCTCAAGAACGAGGGCTCGGCAATCGTGCTCTCGGCTGACCGTCCCCCCAAGGAAATCGACATGGATGAGCGCATGCGCAGCCGCTTCATCGACGGCCTAAACGTCGAGATCACGGCTCCCAACTTTGAGATGCGCTACGCCATCCTCAAGAACTACCTCGAAAACGAGCCTGAGACCCAGGGTCTTTCCATCTCCGACGACGTGCTCATCTACATCGCCAAGATATCGACCAACAACATCCGCGAGCTTGATGGAGCCATCCAGAAGGTAGTCGCCTGGATGCTCCTCTATGAGAAGACCAGTATCGAGGTCAACAAGGTTGCCGAGGTCCTTAACGACTTCTTTCCCGAGCAGCACACGATGCAAGTTGACATCAGCACCATCCAGAGCGTGGTGGAGCGGCAGTTTGACGTCACACACGAGGAGCTCGTCGGCAGTAAGAGAACGCGCAACATCAACGAGGCCCGTCAGGTGGCGATGTTTCTCTCGCGCCAGCTGACCGACAAGTCCTTTCCCGACATCGGTACTTACTTCGGCAACCGGGACCACACCACCATCATGCACGGCGTAAAGAAGATTGAGGAGCTGATGAGCCATGATGAGGCGGTTTACAAGCAGATAGAGAACCTGAGGTCGCTCATAAACGAACACACTCAAAATCAATGAAACCACGCAGGGCATGAAGAGGCGGCAGATGTTAATAACCTTGTTGGAAGGATGAGCATATCCTAGGGATAACGCAGGAGGGTCGGTTGACTGATAATCATCTCAGCTTTTCTCGTGGAATGTGCTCTTCATCTTTCAACAGCTTTTCAGAGAGTAAACAACGCTGAAAAGCAGCGAAAACAGGCAGATTGAACATATCCACAAGACCTATTGCTCTTATACAAATTAAAAATTACGTAAAAAGGGGTTTCAATGATCTTCGATATCGCCAAAGACGAACTGGTCAAATCTCTGAGCATCGTCATGAAGGGCGTCTCCACCCACTTCACCCTCCCCATCTACTCGTGCGTCCTCATATCTGCCCAAGACGGGGCCATCACACTCCATACCGCAGATAGCGAGACCTTTGTTAAGAGCACTACACCGGCATTTATCGAGGAGGAGGGCCAGGCGGTCATCCCGGCCAAACTCTTCAATGACATCGTCAAGAGCTTTCCTAACGAGGCCGTTAGAGTGCAAACGGCAGGTCAGAGCAACCAGGCCATCGTCTCATGCTCAAGTTCCTCATTCACCATCAACGCCTTCCAACCTGAGGACTTTCCCTCGTTTCCTGAGGTTCAGAGCTCTTCTCAAATCACCATTCCCTCCAAGAGCGCAGAGCAGATGGTCAAATCCGTGTCCTATGCGCTTTCCACCGACATCAACCGTCCCATCATGACCGGCATCCTGTTGGAAATTGCCAACGGCACCATCACCATGGTGGCCACCGACTCCTATCGCGTCGCCAAGATCCAGAAGTTCCTCAACGACGAAGCCGACGGAATCTCAGTCGTGGTTCCCGGCTCCATCTTCAGGGACGTGGTCAATTCCGCTTCGCTCGAGGACTCCCTCACCATCGGATACACCGAGAACCAGATCATCTTCACCTTTGGCTCGACTTCGTTTGTAACCCGCCGCATCGAGGGCAACTTCCCCAACTATCAGCGTGTCTTTCCAACTGAGCACACCACTTCATTCAGGGTCCCAACCGCTCAGCTCATCGATGCCATCAAGCGCATTCGCATCCTGGTCAACGCATCGCCGCTTAAGAACTCCTCAATCAAGCTCTCTATCTCCCCAGAGGAGGGGATGGTCGTCATCTCTGCTAACTTTGTCGACCTGGGCGCGGGCGTGGAGCGGATTCCCGCCACCATTGAGGGAGAGAAGCTCGATATCTCGTTCAACCCCGGATACATCCTCGACGGCTTGAGTGCGGTCATCACCGATGAGACGGTGGCCGAATTCACAACCAATGCCCGTCCCGGTGTGTTTAGAACCGCCCAGAACGATGAGAACACCGACTTCAGGTACCTGATCATGCCGGTTCGCTCCAACTGACGGGTATACCGCACCTTGCTGCGTCTCAATCGCCTGCAATTCACAAGCTTTCGCAGCTACCGGGAGTTTCGTCTCCTGTGCGACAGCGACATCGTAATCATTACCGGCCCCAATGCGGTCGGCAAGACCAACATTGTCGAAGGCATCCAGCTGGTGACCGGCATTGAGTCGTTTAGGACCTCCCATTGGGCCGAGCTTCCCACCTGGGGCAGCACCCAGGCGCGGGTGGAAGCCTCGATCGGCGGTGATGGGCGCGACCTCAACCTCTCTCTGCAGATCGAAGGAAACAAGCGAACCTACGTTCTCAACGGCAAAAGACGCCGGGCGTCGCAGCTCAGAGGGACCTTGCCTGTCGTCCTCTTTACCCCCGACGACTTGCAGCTGGTGAAAAGCGACGCCCAGCAGCGTCGGAATACCTTGGATTCCATAGGCATCCAGCTTTCTTCGACCTATGCCTCTCTCAAGGCCGATTACGAGAAGGCGGTGCGCCAGCGCAACCACCTTCTCAAGGAGGAGCATCTCAACGTCGACATCATCAATTCCTGGACCATCAGCCTGATCTTGGTGGGAAGCCGCTTCTACCAACATCGCCGCAGTTTGTTTGAGCAAATCAGAAGGCGTTTCTCGGAGATCTACGCGACGATGATCCCCCAGGAGCAGGCTGATATCGCCTACCAGCCCTCATGGGAGCGCGAACTGGGTTATCAGCTGACGCCGGATGCCACTCTGGATGAGGTGAGAAGCGTCTTCTCGGATGCAGCCGAGCAAATGAGGGCGCGAGAATATGAGCGGCGTCTGACGCTTATAGGCCCCCATCGGGACGAGCTGGTGTTCACCATTAACGGACGCGACGCTCGCAAATACGCCTCCCAAGGCCAGCAGCGCACCTTGGTGCTGGCGTGGAAGTTGGCAGAGGTACAGGTAATCGAGGATATAGGCAAGCAGTCGCCGGTACTCTTGCTCGATGACGTGATGTCGGAGCTCGACTACGACCGGAGGGCGGCGCTGATGGAATACGCCGACACCCGCCTCCAGACCTTCATCACCACCACGGCCACGGATTACTTTGACTCCTCGATTCTGCGCACCGCCCAGGTACTGCGCCTTTCTCGGGGGGAGGAGCGATGAACAGGAACGACTGGGATGATTCGGAATGGGTCGGGGACGACCAGAACGCGCACGCTCAAATCAACGCGCGGGTTCAGAGGCTTCTCGGCAACTTGGGTATCGATAAGAAGGCCATCGCCGCCGCGCGAATAGCTGACGTGTGGAACAAGGTGGCGCCTGAGCTGGTAAAACAGCACACCTGCGAGGTATACAACGAGATACGCTACGGCCAGCGGGTGCTCATCGTGCAGGTAGACGACTCGATGCTGGCCTCAGACCTGAGCGCCCAGCCCTATCTCTACTTGGTCAAGGTCAACAAGGCGCTCAAGCAGGAGTACGGCGTCGAGCACGGGTTTGATGGCGTGCGGTTTACCGTCTCCTCCTGGTCGGCCAGGAGAAAGAGGTGTGTCGCGCAGTGCTCTCAGCCGCCCTCTTATGAGGAGCCGGCCCCGGTGGTCGCCTTGAGTGGTGATGAGGAGAGGGCGATAGAGTCGGCGGCCGCTTCGATAGAGGATGAGAAGTTGAGAATAGCCATTGAGAATGCGATGAAATCAAATATTTCATGGAAAAAGGGTATTGAGACCGTAAAAGGCCGTTAGAAACTGCTATGTGGCCTTACAGAGCCATTAAAAACGGTCTTTTAAAACCTATCTATGCTACACTGTTGAAGCGTTATGCAGAGGTGGGTATCTCGGCGGATTTCAAACAGGAATGAACGGATGTCGAGCACAGGTTCCTTGTCCTGTGGCGAGGATGCGATGCGCGCTCGCTGTCAACGAATAACAATGCATTATCGCATGGAAAAGGAGTGAAATGGAAGAGAGCTCCCATTACGACGGTAGAGACATCAAGGTCCTCAAGGGCCTAGAGGCGGTACGTCTCCGCCCGGGCATGTACATTGGATCGACCGGGCCCCGGGGTTTGCATCACCTGGTCTATGAGGTGGTGGATAACTCCGTCGATGAGGCCCTGGCCGGGTACTGCAACACCATCGAAGTCGTCATCCACGAGGACAACTCGGTAACCGTCACCGACAACGGCCGCGGCATCCCCGTAGACAAGCACCCCACCGAGAAGAAGCCGACCGTGGAGGTCGTGCTCTCGCAGCTGCATGCGGGGGGCAAGTTTGGCGAAGGCGGCTACAAGGTGTCCGGCGGCCTGCACGGCGTGGGCGTGTCCTGCGTCAACGCGCTTTCGCGCAAGATGATCGCCGAGGTCAAGCGCGACGGTTTTCTCTGGGAGATGGAGTTTGCCCAGGGTAAGAAGACCGTCGACCTCCATAAGGTGAAGAAGGCCGCTGGTACCGGCACGCGCATCACCTTCTGGGTGGACACCACCATCATGGAGAGCGACAACTACGACTACGACACCCTGCTCAACCGTATGCGTGAGATCGCCTTCCTCACCAAGAACATCAAGATCACGATGATTGACGAGCGCACCCGCGACGCCGAGGGCAACTTCCGCAAGGACGTGCTCCACTACCCGGGCGGCATCGTCGAGTTTGCCAAGTTCCTGAATGGCGAGAACGAGAAGCTCCCGGGGCTTTCGAAGCCCATCTACTACGAGGCCACGAGCGACGCGGGAGAGGTCGAGTTTGCCCTCCTGTGGAACAACGGATACACCTCCGACGGCGTCAAGGCGTTTGCCAACAACATTCACACCACCGAGGGCGGCACCCACCTCGATGGCTTTCGTAACGCCCTCACCAGGACCTTCAACGAGTATGCACGCAGTAAGGGCCTCCTTAAGGATAAGGATGGCAACCTCTCCGGCGATGACGTGCGCGAGGGCCTGGTAGGGGTTTTGTCGGTCAAGCTCCACAACCCGCAGTTTGAAGGCCAGACCAAGACCAAGCTCGGCAATACTGAGATGCGCTCGGTGGTGCAGGCGGCGGTCACCACCGGCATCTCGGATTTTCTCGAGGAACATCCTTCTGCCGCCAAGGCCATCATCAACAAGGCCGTGCAGTCGAGAAAGGTGCGCGAGGCGGTCAAGAAGACTCGCGACCTTGCCCGCCGCAAGTCTCTGCTCGAGAGCTCGACGCTGCCGGGCAAGCTGGCCGACTGCTCGGAGCGCGACCCCGAGCTGACCGAGATTTACATCGTAGAGGGAGACTCGGCCGGCGGCTCGGCCAAGATGGCACGCGAGCGCTCCTTCCAGGCCATTCTTCCGCTGCGCGGCAAGATTCTGAACATCGAGCGCGCCGGATTGCACCGGGCGCTCTCATCGGAGACCATCAACTCCCTGATCACCGCCATCGGCACCAGCGTGGGCGATGACTTTGATATCGAGAAGGCCCGCTACCACAAGGTCATCATCATGACCGATGCCGACGTCGACGGCGCCCACATTCGCTGCCTGCTGCTGACCTTCCTCTACCGCTACATGCCCGAGATGATCAAGCGCGGGTACGTGTATATCGCCCAGCCGCCCCTCTACCGTCTGGCGGTGGGACGCAAGCACACCTACGCCTACAGCGACGAGCAGCTGCAGCTTGAGATCGGGAGGCTGGCTCCCAACACCAAATACACCGTCCAGCGCTACAAGGGTCTGGGCGAGATGGACCCCAAGCAGCTGTGGGAGACCACCATGGAGCCCAAGAACCGCACGCTTCTGCAGGTCACGGTGGAAGACGCCGAGAAGGCCGAGGAGGCCAGCGAGGCCATCGCCAAGCTGATGGGCAACAACGTGGAGTACCGCAAGGAGTTCATCCAGAAAAACGCCAAGGATGTGCGCTTCCTCGACATTTAGTTGATGTGCCATTTGGTGATTTGACGTTGATTACCTGCCGAGCAGGCAGGTGAGGGTAAGGAGAGTTTAGTGGCCGACGATACTGAGACGTTGGATTTCAACGGCGGGGCGGTGCTTGAGGCCGACCTGGGAACCGAGATGCGGGAGTCGTTTCTCGCCTACTCGATGAGCGTCATCGTGGCGCGCGCCCTGCCTGACGTGCGCGACGGCTTGAAGCCCGTGCACCGCCGCATCCTCTACGCCATGAATGAGAGCGGCATCTTCCCCAACCGTCCCCACAAGAAGTCCGCCTGGACCGTGGGCGAGGTTATCGGTAAGTACCACCCGCACGGTGACTCCGCCGTCTACGACGCCATGGTGCGCTTGGCTCAGGATTTCTCGATGAGCCTGCCGCTGGTAGACGGACACGGAAACTTTGGCTCTGTGGATGGCGATCCCCCCGCTGCCATGCGCTATACGGAGGCCCGCCTGTCTAAGGCCGCCATGGAGATGCTGCGCGACCTTGACAAGGAGGTCGTGGACTTTCAGCCCAACTATGACGAGTCACTGCAGGAGCCCGAGGTTCTTCCCTCCCGCTTCCCCAACCTGCTGGTCAACGGCTCGCAGGGTATCGCCGTGGGCATGGCCACCAACATTCCTCCCCACAACCTAGGAGAGGCCGTCGACGCCACCTGCATGCTCATCGACAATCCTGATGCCACTGTAGACGAGCTGATGACCGTGATGCCTGGACCGGACTTTCCCACCGGCGCCCTGATCATGGGCAAGAAGGGCATCAAGGACATGTACAACACCGGGCGCGGCAGCCTGACGCTGCGCTCCAAGTGCCATATCGAGGAGAAGAAGAACGGCCGCCAGCGCATCGTGGTGACCGAGATTCCCTACATGGTCAACAAGGCGCGCCTGGTGAAGACCATCGCCGACCTGGTGCGCGACAAGAAGATCAAGGGTATCTCCGACCTGCGCGACGAGTCCGACCGCAAGGGCATGCGCATCGTCATCGACATCAAGCGCACCGACGAGGCCAATGTGGTGCTGAACCAGCTCTACAAGGCAACTCAGCTGCAGACCACCTTCGGCGCCATTATGCTGGCCCTGGTGGACGGGGTACCTCGCACTCTCACCCTGCGTGAAATTCTGCGTGACTACATCGACTACCAGGTCGAGATCATCACCAGGCGCACCCAGTACGACCTGCGCAAGGCCGAGGAGCGCGCCCACATCCTGCGAGGCTTGGTCATCGCGCTGGACAACATCGACGAGGTCATCCACATCATCCGCAACTCGCGTGACGACAAGGAGGCCAAGCAGCGCCTGATGGAGCGCTTTGGGCTGTCCGAGCGCCAGAGCGATGCCATTCTGCAGATGCGCCTGCGTCGTCTAACCGGTCTCGAGCGTGACAAGATAGTGGCCGAGCTGGCCGAACTCGAGAAGAAGATCGAGGAGTACCACCAGATCCTGGCCGATGACCGGCTCAAGCTGGACATCATCAAGAAGGAGCTGCTCGAGATCAAGGACAAGTACAACCACAAGCGCCGCACCAAGATCGGTGCCGCGGTGGGGGAGGTCGCCATCGACGACCTCATCAGCGACGAGCAGATGGTAGTTACCATCACGCACGCCGGCTACGTCAAGCGCATCCCCTCCGCCACTTACCGCAGCCAGAAGCGCGGCGGCAAGGGCATGGCCGGCGTCAACCTGCGCGACCAGGACTTTGTCGAGCAGATCTTTGTAGCCAGCACCCTTGACTACATCCTGTTCTTCTCGAGCACCGGCAAGGCTTACCGCCTCCGCGTCCACGAGCTGCCGGAGGGCGGTCGCCATGCCCGCGGCACCTACATCGGCAACCTGCTCAAGTTTGAGCGCAACGAGACCATCGCCGCAGTCATCTCGGGCAAGGATTACGCCGAAGACGACTACCTGATGTTTGCCACCAAGAACGGCATGGCCAAGAAGACCATGATCAAAGAGTACAACCGCTCCAAGCGAGACGGCATCATCGCCATCAAGCTCAAGGAGGACGATGAGCTCATCGCCGTCAAACACGTCACAGCGGGCGACAAGATCATGATGGTAAGCTCGGCCGGCAAGGCCATCCTCTTCAGCGAGGACGAGGTCAGGCCGATGGGACGCGACACCTCGGGGGTCAAGGGCATGACCGTTCCGGCCGATGCCGAGGTGCTCGACATGGAGGTGGCGCCCGAGGGCAGCCAGCTGCTGGTGGTTACCGAGAACGGCTACGGCAAGCGCACCCCCATCGACGAGTATGCCGAGCATCACCGCGGCGGGCAGGGCGTGACCACCATCGCCATGACCAAGAAGAAGGGCAAGCTCGCCTGCATGAAAATAGTGACTCCCGAGACCGATCTGATGCTCATCACGCAGGAGGGCGTCATCATCCGCACCAAGGCCGACACCATCTCCGAGCTGGGCCGCGCCACCCAGGGCGTGAAGGTGATGAACGTCGAGAAGGGTGACCGCGTGACCGCCATCGCCGAGGTTGAGGAGCACAAGAAGCGCGAGGCCAAGAGCGAAGTCCCCACGCTCGACCCCAACCAGCAGGCACTCTTTGAGGAGGAGCGCGCCCGGGAGCAGGAGGAGGCCGACGCCGCCCTTGACGCTGCCGAGAGCGAGGCTCTTGCCGAAGAGCCCGAGGACGAGGAGGACGACATCTTCGACGACCTGGAGGGAGATGATGACGCCGTCGATGAGGGCTACGACGACGGCGAGCCTGAGATCATCGAGGTCGATGAGGACGACGACGAGGAGTAATCCCGTTAGGGCGTCTGTTCTCGACCGGTAGCGCGGATATAACCTGTCGCACTGCCCCTAGGGCGGCTGCCTCCCTGACCGGAGGCAGCCGCCTTTCTTATTCGCTGTGAGGTGGCAGGCCAAGGTGGGGAGCGGACGAGGCGACCGCTCACATGGGTGTGAAGGCCCTTGGACAAATGCTACTAATTCACATGCAAATTATCGCTTGAATTAATTCCCTACAACTTACTATGATTTATCGCACGAGACGAACGCCGCGCGTGAGGCAGTGCTCAGCCAAGCGCGCGGATCAACGTAGGGAGACCGCCATGAGCGAGCAGCTTCTCACCATCAAAGGCCTTACGGCCGGTACCGAGGATAAGGTAATCCTCTCCGATATCAATCTCGAGGTGGGCGCCGGCGAGACGCACGTGCTGATGGGACCAAACGGCACCGGCAAGTCGACGCTGGGGCGCATCATCATGGGCGACCCCGCCTATAAGGTGAAAGAGGGCACCATCACCTTTGACGGCGAGGACATCACCGAGGCCTCGGCAGACAAGCGCTCACTTGCCGGCATCTTCCTGTCATACCAGGCGCCGGTGGAGATTCCCGGCGTCCCCCTGTACAGCTTCCTGCGCACCATCGCCGACAAGCGCCCCGACCTCAAGATGGTGGGACGCAAGTTCCGCAAGCGCGTGGGCGAGATTTGCCAGCAGCTGGGCATCCCCGAGTCGTTTTTGACGCGCGACTTGAACGTGGGCTTCTCGGGCGGTGAGAAGAAGAAGATCGAAATGCTGCAGCTCCTGCTGCTTAAGCCCAAGCTGGCCATTCTCGATGAGACCGACTCCGGCCTGGACGTCGATGCGCTCTCCGTGGTCTCCAAGGCCATCGCCGCCTACAAGGAGGAGTGCAATGGCTCTCTGCTCATGATCACCCACAACACCCGCATCCTCGAGCGCCTACAGGTCGACCACACCCACGTGATGGTCAACGGCCACCTGGCCGCGCACGGCGATGCGTCGCTCATCAGCCAGATTGACGCCGAGGGCTTTGAGCGCTTTGAGAAGGCAGCGGAGGGTGATGCTCGATGAGCAAGACCGAGATCGCCGACGTCGATCGCTCGCTCTACGACTTCATCAAGCCAGAAGAGGGATTTGAGCGCATCGAGGACGGCCTGACCCCCGAGGTGGTGAAGGCCATCTCCGAGAAGAAGGACGAGCCCGAGTGGATGCTCAAGATGCGCCTTGAGGCGCTTCAGAAATACCACCAGATGTCCATGGCCGATAACTGGGGCCCCGACATCAACGGGCTTGACATGGACAACATCGCCACCTATGTGGCCTCCGGCTCCAAGCAGGCAGACAGCTGGGACGACGTCCCCACCGACATCAAGGACACCTTTGAGCGGCTGGGAATCCCCGAGGCCGAGCGCGAGAGCCTGGCCGGCGTGGGCGCCCAGTACGACTCTGAGATCGTCTACCACAACATGCGTGAAGAGGTGGCTGAGCAGGGCGTGGTCTACTCCACCATCGAGGATGCGCTGCACGAGGGCTACGAGGACATGATCCACGAGTACTTTGGCAAGCTCATCCCCATGACCGACCACAAGTTTGCAGCCCTGCACTACGCGGTCTGGTCGGGCGGCTCCTTTGTATACGTGCCCGAGGGCGTCGACATGCCTTACCCGCTGCAGAGCTACTTCCGCCTCAACGCCGCCGGCGCCGGCCAGTTTGAGCACACGCTGATCATCGTCGAACCCGGAGCAAACCTGCACTTCATCGAGGGTTGCTCGGCACCTAAGTACTACGTCGCCAACCTCCATGCCGGCGCGGTCGAGCTCTACGTCAAAGACCATGCGCGCCTGCGCTACTCGACGATCGAGAACTGGTCAAAGAACATGTACAACCTCAACACCAAGCGCGCGCGGGTGGCTGAGGACGGCGTGATGGAGTGGGTCTCCGGCTCCTTTGGCAGCCACATCTCCTACCTCTATCCCACCACCATTCTGGCGGGGGACCGTTCGAGCTGCGAGTTTACTGGCATCACCTTTGCCGGCAACACCCAGAACCTCGACACGGGCTGCAAGGTCATCATGAACGGCAAGGACACCAAGGCGTCCGTCTCCACCAAGTCCATCTCAAAGTCCGGCGGTACCTCGATTTTCCGCAGCTCGGTGGTGGTGGGGCGCAAGGCCGACAACGCCACGGCAAGCGTGTCCTGCCAATCGCTCATGCTCGATGACATCAGCCGCTCCGACACCATCCCCGCCATGGAGGTCAACAACCCCACGGCGCGGGTGGGCCATGAGGCCACCATCGGGCGCATCAGCGACGATACGATCATGTACCTGATGAGCCGCGGCTGCTCTGAGGAAGAGGCCCGCACCCTGGTGGTCAACGGCTTTGCCAACCCCATCTCCAAGGAGCTCCCGCTGGAGTACGCCGTAGAGATGAACAACCTGATCAAGCTCGAGATGGAAGGGGCGATTGGATAATGGCCGACGTCACCCTCTCGAAGGTCAACGTCCCTCCGGCGCAGACCTGGAACTACCTCAAGATCAACGGGCTTTCCCTCGAGGTTCCCGCGGTCACCGGCGGCGAGGGCAACCTCCCCGACCGCCTGACGCGCATCGAGACCGGCATTGGAGATGCTGCCACGGCCTGGATAGACAGCGCCGTTCCCGAGCCGCGGCTCATCTCGGTCCCTGCCCGCACCGACCTGGACGAGCCCATTCTCATCGAGGTCGAGAGCGACCGCGGCGAGCTGGCGAGCACCGGCGTCATCGTGCACGAGGGCGCCCACGCCACCATTGTGGTGGTGGCCGCCGACACCGAGCGCGCCGCTGCCGGGATGACCGATGAGCGCGCCGCCCAGAGCGGCATCGAGGCGGTGGTGGCCGAGCCGGGCAAGGCGGTTCCCGAGACCGACAAGCCCATCTCCGCAAGCCTGCTGAGAATCTCTGCCGACCGCAACGCCAAGGTCGATGTCTATGAGTACGTGGCCGTCCCCACCAGCTGCCGTCACATCGAGGGCGCTGCCATCGAGGCCGATGACGACGCTTTCATCGAGGTTCACCAGTATCTGCTGGGCGGCGGCACCGTGGCGGCCGGGCTGGCGGTCACCCAGCGCGGAGCCCGCTCTTCATTCAAGCTCGACACCCATTACCTGGTGCATGAGAACGAGCTCCTGGACATGAACTACGTGGCCCGGGTGCGCGGTCGCAACGCGCGGACCCGCATCGACGCCAGCGGCGTGCTCTCCGACGGCGCCGAGAAGACCCTGCGCGACACCATCGACCTCATCTGCGGCTGCAAGGGCGCCAAGGGCGACGAGAACGAGACCGTGGTGGTCACTGGCGACAACATCGTCAACCGCTCCCTGCCGGTCATCCTCTGCGACGAGGAGGATGTGCAGGGCAACCACGGGGCCACCATCGGCTCCATGAGCGTTGACCAGCTGCAGTACCTGCGTGACCGCGGCCTGACCACCGACGAGGCCGAGGAGCTCTTCGGCCGGGCGGTGGTCGATGACGCCGCGCTCAACGCCCCGGTCAAGGCCGCCCGCAACGCCGTACTCTCCCGTGCCGCCGAGCTCATCGGCGACGAGGCGGCGGCTGACCTCATCGAAATATTTGAGAACGATCAGGAGGTGGGGGAGTGATGAGCATGCTGAGCGAGGAGCAGCTCGCACAGATTTCCGCCAACCCGTATAAGGGTGACTATCCCCTGCTGGTGGGCCATCCTGAGCTGGCGTTTCTCGACAGCGCGGCTACCGCGCAGCGCCCCGGTGTGGTGCTCGACGCCGAGCGCCGCTTTTACGAGACCATGAACGCCAACCCGCTGCGCGGCCTCTACCAGCTCTCCGTGGCGGCGACCGAGGCCATCAACCAGGCCCGCAAGCACATCGCGTCGTTTATCGGGGCCGACGAGGGGCGCGAGGTGGTGTTCACTCGCAACACCTCCGAGTCGCTCAACCTGGTGGCCAACTCGCTGGGGCGCAGCGTGCTCGAGCCTGGCGACGAGGTCGTCATCACCATCATGGAGCACCACTCGAACCTCATCCCCTGGCAGCAGGTCTGCAAGGCCACCGGCGCCACCCTGGTCTATCTGCGCTGCGACAAGGAGGGCCACCTCTCCCAGGAAGAGATCGAGAAGAAGATCGGCCCCAAGGCCAAGATCGTCTCGGTCACCCAGGTCTCCAACGTCCTTGGCGTGCGTACGCCAGTCAAGCAGATTGCCCAGCGGGCGCACGAGCAGGGCGCCTACGTGATTGTGGACGGCGCCCAGTCGACGCCTCACATCAAGGTCGACGTCAAAGACCTGGACTGCGACTTCTTTGCCTTCTCGGCCCACAAGTTGGGCGGCCCCATGGGCATCGGCGTGCTGTGGGGCAAGATGGAGCTGCTCGAGAAGATCCCTCCCTTCCTGACCGGCGGCGAGATGATCGACTCCGTCACCGAGGAGGGCGCGGTCTGGGCTGAGGTTCCTGAGAAGTTTGAGGCCGGCACCCAGGACGCGGCGGGCATCTACGCCACCGACGTCGCCCTCACCTATCTTGAGGAGCACGATTTTGCGGCCCTTGAGAAGCGCGAGGAGGAGCTGGCGATCTACCTGTGCGAGCAGCTGCAAGCGCTGCCGTGGGTGAGCGTCATCGGGCCGTCTGACCCCGCCGAACACGTGAGTGCGGTCTCCTTCAATGTCGACGGCATTCACCCGCATGACGTCTCGAGCCTGCTCGATGGCTCCAACGTGGCCATCCGCGCCGGCCATCACTGCGCTCAGCCCCTTCTCACCTACCTGGGCGTTTCGAGCAGCTGCCGGGCCTCGGTGGCGTTCTACAACGACAAGAAGGACATCGACCAGCTGGTCGAGGGCCTCAAGCAAGTCTGGGGGATCTTCAATGGCTTCGGTCAATGAGCTGTATAACGCGCAATTCATGGAGCATGTCCAGCATCCTGATTACAAGTACGTGATGGAGGATGCCGACCGCAGCCACGAGGGCGTGAATCCGAGCTGCGGCGACGACCTGACGCTGCAGATCAAGTTGGGCGATGACGGACGCATCGAGGAGGCCGCATTCGACGGCCACGGCTGTGCGGTCTCCATGGCCTCAGCGGACATCATGAGCGACCTTGTCATCGATAAGACCCCCGAGGAGGCGACCGCGCTCTGCGAGCTCTTCATGCGCATGGTTCGCGGAGAGGAGACCGATGACGAGAAGCTGGCCGCCCTCGATGAGGCCGCCGGGCTCAAGTCCGTCTCCCACATGCCGGCCCGTGTCAAGTGCGCCGAGCTGGCCTGGCGCACGCTGCAGGAGATGCTCAAGGACGAGCAGCCCTCTGCGCCGTCTACCACCGAGTAGGTCGGGTGATGCCCGGATGTTCTCGACAAAAGGGAGGTATGCGCTAAGGGCCATGGCTGATGTGGCTGCCCATCCCGGCTGGGTCTCGCTGGGCGACCTCTCCCAGCGCCAGGGCATTTCTCGCAAGTATCTCGAACAGGTCATGGGGCTTATGCACAAGGCGGGCTTGGTGCAGAGCATGCGCGGTAAGAACGGCGGCTACCAGCTCACCCGCGAGCCGAGCCAGTACACGCTCTCTGAGATTGTCACCGCCGCCGAGGGCCCCGACGCCCTGGTAGCCTGCCACGACTGCGACACCTGGCCGGAATGCACCTCCACCACCGACTGCCCCACCGTGGGTGTGTGGTCCGACCTTGGATCGCTCACCAGCGAGTATCTTAAGAGCAAGACCTTGGCCGATATCGCCTGAAGGCGAGCGGGCATGGAGTGATCGCACAAAGAAGGGACCCCGCGGGGTCCCTTCTGCTTTGGTTTGACTCTGGCCCAGGTGCTTAGAGGAGCAGGGCGGCCACCTTGCCGAGCACAAGCTCGAAGCTCACGCCGCGCAGCTGGTACTCAGGCTGGTCCTTGGTGACGATCATGGCGTCGTGGACCACCTCGCCGGCAAACTGCGTGCTGGAGAAGAGGTCGCGACCGGCCATGATGCTGGCGGCGAGGGCCGAGCAGAACAGGTCACCGGTGCCGTGGAGCTTGAAGGGCAGCAGCTCGTGCGTGGTGTAGTCAAAGTCGACATCCTGGCCGGCCAGGTAGTTGCGGACCTTGCCGTCGCCGCGCTCGATGCCCTTGAGGACCACATTTTTAGCGCCTGCGGCAAGGAGTTTGTCGATGATGCGCTTGACCTCGTCCTCGTCGATGTTTTGACCCTGATACTCGCCGCCGGTGATGATGGCCGCCTCGGTTAGGTTGGGCGTGAGCAGGTCGGCGCCGTCAACCAGGCCCACCATGGCCTGGCAGAGCTCGGGAGTGTAGGTGGGATAGGGCTTGCCGCCGTCACCCATCACCGGGTCGACGATGTGCAACGCGTGGCCATAGGTCTCATAGAGCTGCTTGATGATGTCGACCTGAGCGGCAGACCCCAAAAAGCCGCTGTAGATGGCATCGATGTCGACGCCGATCTTCTTCCAGGCATCCAGGTACTCCGGCAGCATCTCCGTGGTGTCGTGCATGGTCCACGTCTCATACAAGGTGTGGGACGAGAAGAGCGAGGTGGGCACCGGGCAGACATCGCAGCCGCCGGCTGAGAGCACGGGGATGGCGACGCCCAGTGAGCACTTGCCATAGCCGCACATGTCATGCACGGCGGCTACACGGGGGATGTAGGAGCGGTCGCGGTTGTAAACCCGATATTCACTGGCTTTCACGGGATTCCTCCTCAACGCACATGCGTGTTGATGATGCTGGCGTAGAACTATAGCTAACGATAGCGTACTAACCTGTCCTGAGATGAAAATCATAGCTAACTGGTAGGAAATTATGATTAACGAAGGCTCTCAAGCGGATTGTTCGAGACGTGCCGTGCTTTACGACCTGGATGGCACGGTCGTCAACACTCAGAAGGTCATCCGCACGTCGTTGCGCTACAGCACCAGACACGTCCTTCACACCATGATTGACGACCGCCGGCTGATGGCTAAGGTCGGGCAGCCCACCGAGGTCGAGATGCGCGACTTCTCGCAAGATGAACACCAGCTCACGCGGCTGGTAGAGGACTTCCGCTGGTGCAACACGCTCGTTCACGACGTCTTCATCAGCGGATATCCGGGAATGGAGAAGCTGCTGGGAGCGGTGCGTGAGTTGGGGATGTCGCAGGCCATCGTCACCTCCAAGCGAAGGGCTGGGGCCCAGCGCAGCCTCAGGGCGCTGGGGCTGGAAGGATGGTTTGAGCTCTTGGTCTGCGCCGATGACGTCACCCGGCCCAAGCCCCATCCCCAGCCGCTGGAGAAGGCTGCACGCCAGCTGGGCGTGGATGTGCGGCGCTGCCTCTACGTTGGAGACAGCCCCTTTGACATTCAGGCGGGCCGAGCCGCCGGGATGGCCACCGTGGGCGTCACCTGGGGCATGTTCCCCGAAGAAGTCGCGGCAGAGAAACCGAGCAAGGTGGTTGACACACCGCTTGAGCTGGCCGGATTCATCAGGGAGTGGGTTGCTCGCTAATCTCCCTGGGAGGGGGAGTCAGGCGATGGGCCCCGAGCGTCTCTATCCTCGTTGAAAGCCCCGTTAGCAAGGATGTCGGGCTTGTCACCGGCTTCTTTGAAATCATCGGGGGTGACGCTTTCGATGAAGCGGTGGAACTCCTCGATCTCCGCATCGGGGTCGAGGTCCTCAGCAAAGAGGTAGGGGAGAGAGGCCACCTCGAGAACCTCGTCATCTA
The DNA here is from genome assembly GCA_900314665.1 of uncultured Actinomycetes bacterium. Classification (GTDB taxonomy): domain Bacteria; phylum Actinomycetota; class Coriobacteriia; order Coriobacteriales; family RUG033; genus RUG033. Next base: position 12,053 of record OMWF01000268.1, on the reverse strand, counting down.
CAAAGATGGGCACATCCCGGCGCACCGCCAGCCCCACGGCGTCGCTGGGGCGAGAATCCACCGCGATGCGCTTATCGCCCTGCACCAGGTTGATCTTGGCGTAGAAGGTGGTGCGCTTGACGTCATCGATGACGATGCTCTCGATACGTGCGCCAAGGTGCTCGATCAGAGAGACGCACAGGTCGTGGGTGATGGGCCGGGGGTGGCTGGCGCCCTCGATGGCCATGCCGATGGAGGCCGCCTCGTTGGCGCTGATCCAGATGGGCAGCACGCTGATCGGCTCGCGCGGATCGATGGGGTCTTCGAGGGGTCGCAGCACGATAACCGATGGCGCGGGAAGCACGCCTACCACCAAGGTCTCGATCTTGACGGGAACCATGCGATGCCTCCTTCAACCGACTCGCATCTGGGCCTTGCCTACCTTTTCAAAGTATAGGGGTTTGCGCGAGGCAAACGTGCCATTGATAGGCAAGAACGCATTGGAAAAACCGTTTAATAACCGATGACCCCGCCGACAGCGCCGGTGGTGGCTCAATTTTTGCCATCCGACTTTGACGGGTTGACCATTACGGAAACCTAGTCGTAACATCTTCAATTGCGTTGCGGGCCCGTAGCTCAGTCGGCTAGAGCGCACGGCTGATAACCGTGAGGTCACAGGTTCGAACCCTGTCGGGCCCACCATCATTTACGAATAAACGCCTCAGCGTGAGCCGAGTAGCCGCTGAGGCGTTTATTGTATCTACAAGCAGTTATTCTCCTATGTGCCTTCTTGCGACCGTGTGCCGTTCCCTTCTGTTTTAGCCACCTTTTACACAAAAACCTTTGGCTATAGATTCATGAGCATCGCTAATGGCGAGTAGCTGCAATTCGATATAGCTGCAGGTGAGCGACGTTGCCCCTAAACGGACATACTCAGGCCCCCGGCATCGTCGAGATAAACGCAAGAATTTCCCCGTATTGAGCTAAAGTCAACTGTGTACAATATCAAACGACTGCCGTTATATCGCGGTGGAACGAAGGTAGGTTTTTGTATCCAGACGGAGGGAAGAACATGCCATCAGATATCGAGATCGCACAGGCTACAGAGATGCAGAAGATCACCGAGGTCGCCAAGACCGCCGGTGTCGATGAGAAGTATCTTGAGCAGTACGGCAACTACATGGCCAAGATCGACTACGTCAACCTCATGAAGGAGGTTGGCGACAAGCCCAACGGCAAGCTCATCCTCGTGACCGCCATCACCCCCACCCCCGCTGGCGAGGGTAAGACCACCACGTCTGTGGGCCTGGTCGACGGCCTGCGCAAGATCGGCAAGAAGGCCATGGTCGCCCTGCGTGAGCCTTCCCTGGGTCCCGTCTTTGGCATCAAGGGCGGCGCTGCCGGCGGCGGCTACGCTCAGGTTGTCCCCATGGAGAACATCAACCTCCACTTCACCGGCGACTTCCACGCCATCGGTGCCGCCAACAACCTGCTGGCTGCCATGCTCGACAACCATATCCAGCAGGGCAACGCCCTCAACATCAACCCCAAGTCCATCACCTGGAAGCGTGCGGTTGACATGAACGACCGTCAGCTCCGCCACATCGTTGATGGCCTGGGCGGCCAGGCGCAGGGCGTTCCTCGCGAGGACGGCTTCCAGATCACCGTGGCCTCCGAGGTCATGGCCGTCTTCTGCCTCGCCACCGACATCGACGACCTCAAGGCCCGCCTGGCCCGCATTGTCGTCGCTTACACCTATGACGGCAAGCCCGTCACCGCGGCCGACCTCAAGGCCGTCGGCGCTATGACCGCCCTGCTCAAGGACGCCATCAAGCCCAACCTGGTGCAGACCCTCGAGCACACCCCCGCTCTGGTTCACGGCGGCCCGTTCGCCAACATCGCCCACGGCTGCAACTCCGTGATTGCCACCAAGACCGCCCTCAAGCTCGCCGACTACGTCGTCACCGAGGCCGGCTTCGGTGCTGACCTGGGCGCCGAGAAGTTCCTCGACCTCAAGTGCCGCTTCGCTGGCATCCAGCCCAGCGCCGTGGTCATCGTCGCCACCGTCCGCGCCCTCAAGATGCACGGCGGCCTCGACAAGCACGACCTCAACCATGAGGATCTGGACGCTCTGGAGAAGGGCATGCCCAACCTCCTGCAGCACGTCTCCAACATGCAGAACGTCTTCAACATGCCCGTCGTGGTGGCCATCAACGCCTTCCCGACTGACACCCCTGCCGAGCTCAAGCTCGTCCAGGACAAGTGCGGCGAGCTGGGCGTCAACGCTGTTCTGGCCGAGCACTGGGCCAAGGGCGGCGAGGGTGCCAAGGCCCTGGCCGAGGAGGTCGTCCGCGTTGCCGACAACGACAACAAGCTGACCTACGCCTATGAGATTGAGGGCACGTCCATCATGGACAAGCTCGAGGCCATCTGCACCAAGGTCTACCACGCCGATGGCGTCGACCTGGTCGACAAGGCCCCCAAGCAGCTCAAGGTCCTCGAGGAGAACGGCTTTGGCGGCCTGCCTGTCTGCATGGCCAAGACCCAGTACTCCTTCTCCGATGACGCCTCCAAGCTGGGTGCTCCCAAGGGCTTCCGCATCAAGGTCCGCAATCTGCAGGTTTCCGCGGGCGCAGGCTTCATCGTGGCTCTCACCGGCGCAATCATGACCATGCCTGGCCTGGGCAAGACCCCGTCGGCCGAGAAGATCGACGTCACCTCTGACGGCAAGATCACCGGCCTGTTCTAATCCGGTTTCTGCAAAGAGATGGCACGCAGGTTCTAGGTACTTCGGCGCGGCACCCGAATCTACCGGGTGCCGCGCTTGTTATCACGTGTGGACAATGGCCAGGGGGGTGCGCGTTCTGCACCGGCCGCTGCCCGCACTCACATGCATGAGCACCGTTCACGTATGCACTTTGAGGGGGACGTATGGCAGATGTAGATCTTTCCGAACTCAAGCCCGATGCCCTGGCCCCGGCTGCTGTCGAGGCCAAGGCCGAGAAATTGGGCGTGGGCAAGGCCAACATGCCGGTTGGCAAGGCATTCCTGAGCTCCATCCTGGCGGGCATGTTCATCGGCATGGGCGGTATGTTCATGCTGCTGGTCAAGTCTGACAGCACGCTGACGTTTGCAGCCAGCTCGTTGCTCGGCGGCCTTGCCTTTGCCTTGGGCCTCTTCCTGGTTATCACCGCTGGCTCCGAGCTCTTCACCGGCAACTGCCTGATGATCATGGGTAAGATGTCGTCCAAGTACAGCTGGGGCAAGTTGCTCAAGAGCTGGCTTGTGGTGTGGGTGGGCAACTTCTGTGGCGCGCTCATCCTCATCTTCCTGCTGTACTTTGGCAACTTCTACGGCATGAACGGAGGAGCCGTGGGAGCCACGATGCTCACTGTCGCCGCAGGAAAGATCGCCCCGTCTTGGAGCGTCCTCTTCTTCAAGGGCATCATGTGCAACATCCTGGTCTGCCTGGCGGTGTGGGTCGGCTTCTCCGCTCGTACCGTCGTGGATAAGTTCTTCACCGTGCTGCTTCCCATCATCGCCTTCGTGGCCTGCGGTTTTGAGCACTGTGTGGCCAACATGTTCTTCCTGCCCATGGGCTTGGTCATCAAATCCGCCGGCGTGGTCAATGTCGCCAACATCACCGCCAACATCGACGTGATTACGCTCGCTGGTGTCTTTAAGAACATCTCGGCCGCCACGTTGGGCAACATCGTGGGCGGATGCATCTTTGTGGGCGTCATCTACTGGCTCATCTATGCCAAGAAGGGCAGCCAGAAGTAGGTCGGCGGCAGGTTATCTGCTGCACCGATACGGCGCAGGCAATACGTTATGTGACCGCTTTGCAGGGACGACACCCACCAGGTGCCGTCCCTGCTTTCTTTAGGTCTGAATCGTGACGTCTGAGAGGCTGCAATGTATCATCTACTTATCGAGGAAAGCGCAGGGAGATTGGGTGACGCATTTGCCGCAGACGTCGGTGCCTGGGCTGTTTCCCTTGCCGGTGCTCTCATCGACATAGGTTGATCCGCCCTCTGGATAGGCGGCGGCGTTTTCAAGCAGCACTTCACGGCAGCGATGGCGGTCATAGCTCCCGACGTCTAGCGCTCCAACCGGGCAGTTGCGCACGCACACCATGCATGTGCCGTTTTTCTTGTACAGGCAGAGCTCCTCGTCAAGGGGCTGGTCGGGCTCCACGCTGAGGTTTGTAACCAGGGTGTTGTACCTGCCGCAGCAGCCCTTTCTGGTGATGAGCATGTTGTTCAAACCAAAGGTGCCTAAACCCGCTGCGTACGCGAAATGTCTGAACGACCAGTCGCTCACCAGGAGGTCGGTGTCAAAGGTGCGCGCCTGGGGGGCGACGGCGGCAGAGACCCCGCATGATGTCAGCCACTCGATGAGATGGTCGTTGAGCACGCCAAAGAGCGCGTTGGTCTCCTCGTAGGCTTGAGCCCACTCGGGCGAGGCGATGTGCGTCCCGGTTGCATTGCTGCGGGCCAGCGCCCTTGTGAAGGGGAGGTAATAGCAGATGACGATGCGCGCATCGGGCATCACGTCTTGCGGGAGCGCGTGGGTGGGGCCGATGAGACGGGGGAGATTCTGAATGTAGGGGTGGCGGGCGTCGGCGTAACCAACCAAGGGCGCGCCCCATGCTGTCCGCACACCCTTACGCTGGGCATAGTCAGCGACAAAGCGTGTGATTTCAGCCGTTATCTGCTCTTTAGACACTGGTGCGTAGGACATGGAGCTCCTGTTCTGGTGCAGCGGCGGTGACGTGGACAAAGCACGCTGATGTTATGGCGAGTATAGGCCAGAGCGAAGAATGGGGTGATGGAGCCCCCATCCAAAACAAACAGGCCAACCGCATTGACAAACGGTTGGCCTGCTCACATTTGAATGGTGGAGATGAAGGGGCTCGAACCCTCGGCCTCAGGCTTGCAAAGCCCGCGCTCTCCCAGCTGAGCTACATCCCCAAAAAGCTTTCAAGATGATAGAGCAGCGGCATGGCTTTGGCAAACTGATACAGGGCGGCTATCGGTGGGCGCCAACCGCACGATGGTTATCACACAATACCCTGAAGATATGACGAGCTTCAGAATTCATACGGCTATTCCTGCTATTATGGGTATGTTTCGCGCCGGTAGGAGCGAAAGAGACTCGTGCGCAAACTACCGGGGCATTCGTTCTCAGCGGTCTGTCTGACGAGAGGAAATGCACATGATTATCATTGGCGAGAAGATCAACGGCGCCGTCCCCAAGAGCGGTAAGGCCATCAAGGGCCACGACAGCGACTACATCAAGGAGATCGCTATCGCTCAGGCTAACGCCCTCGACGAGGATAACGATTATCTGGATTGCTGCGTCGGCACCGACGACCCCGAGGTGGAGACCCTCGAGTGGCTCATGGGCATCATTCAGGAGAACACCGATATGCGCATCGCTATCGACTCTCCCTCGCCCGAGCACTGCGTTGAGGCCATGAAGTTTGCCAACAAGCCCGGCATCATCAACTCCGTGTCCATGCAGTCCGGCAAGATTGAGACCGTCTTCCCCGTCATCGGCAAGCCTGAGAACGAGGAGTGGGGCTGCATCGCTCTGCTCTCCGATGACAAGGGTTCGCCCGCCGAGGCTGACGGCCGCATCGAGCTCCTCCGTCAGATTCTCGAGCAGGCCGACAAGTACGGCATCGCTCACGACCGCCTGTACATCGACCCGCTGGTGGAGACCCTGGGCACCAGCCCCGAGTCCCTGCTGACGTTTGCCGAGTGCTGCCGCAAGATCAAGGAGCTCGACCCGGCTCTGCACATCACCTCGGGCCTGTCCAACATCTCCTTTGGCCTGCCTGTCCGCAAGGTCATCAACTTTGCATTCATGGCCCTGGCCATGGAGGCCGGTATGGACTCCTGCATCATCGACCCGCTGGCTCGCGACCTGCGCGGCGTCATCTACGCCACCGACGCTCTGCTGGGCGAGGACGAGTACTGCGGCGAGTACCTGGGCGCCTACCGCGACAACATCTTTGGCCCGGTCAAGGAGGCCTAAGTTGTTGCCTGCAGCTTGAGCTGCCTGCACACGCGGCCCGGAACCATGCAGGTTCCGGGCCGTTTTCGTATATGTTCTAACCATCTATCCAAGCATGGGCAGACACCTGCTCAGCAAAAGCGCAAAGGCGGTCTGGTATGGCGCGAGAGATACTCGACATCATCGAAGAAATGGGCTTCGAGACCATCGGCAGCTGCGACGCGAGCAAGCTCAAAGTAAGCGAGCAGGTGCGCGAGATGTGCAAGGTCAACACCTGCGGCCAATGGGACAAGACCTGGGCTTGTCCACCTGTCTGCGGAGACCTTGATCATTACCGTCAGCTCCTGAGCGAGAAGAGCCGCTGCTACGTCTTTGAGACCTGGGGCGAGCTCGAAGACGAGTTTGACTTTGAGACCATGATGGAGCTCTCCAACACCCATAACCAGCGGACCAACAAGGTGACATTGGCCTTGTCCAAGGAGCACCCGGAGGCGCTCGTGCTGGGGGCGGGCAAGTGCACGCTGTGCCCGGAGTGCACGTACCCGGATGAGCCGTGCCGTCATCCTGAGATAGTTCACACCGCTATGGAAGCGGCCGGGCTGGTGGTGGCCGACGTCTGCCGGGCGGCGGACATCCCCTATAATCACGGCAAGGGCACCATGTCCTATGTGAGCTGCGTCCTGGTCTAGATTCATGTGGATATCGTCTGGCTCGGTAAGGGCTGGGTGCGCGGCCACGCGCATGGTGCGCCTCTTGGCGGTGCGTCTGCCGATAGAACGTAAATTGTTGTAAAAAGCACCATCAGGCGCCCTTATCGCCCGATATCGTGGAATCAGCTAATCAAAGTGGTCAAATCTCTGAGGCAGATGGCTGCAACAGGCACGATGGACAGAAAGCGGGTGAAGCGATGCAGGTCAAACTCATTACCGGAGATGGCTCCCGAACCGTTGAGGCCACAGAAAACCAAACGGTTCTCGACGTCATCCAATCGCAGGAGGACATTCCCTTCCAGGCGCCGTGCGGAGGGCATGGCACCTGTGGCAAATGCCGCGTCCTGATCAGGGATGAAGAGGGTCTCAACCATCACCTGGCCTGTCAGACCAAGGTCAAGGACGGCATCGCCGTCATCATCGAACGCGAGCGGGTGATGAAGATTCAAGAGGGCGGCACCGCCGTCCCCTTTGAGGTAGCCCACCGTCCTGAGGGACAGTACGGCATCGCTATCGACGTGGGAACCACCACCGTGGTCTGCCACCTGCACGACCTCTCGACCGGTAAGCGTCTGGCCACGGCCAGCTGCGCAAACCCGCAGATTGTCTTTGGCGCGGACTGCATCAGCCGCATCACCGCCTCTATCAACGGCAAGCTCAACGCCATGCGTCACACCCTGCTGGTGGGACTGCGCAGCCTGGTAGACGACTGCTGCAAAGAGGCCGGCGTCTCATACGACCAGATCGTGGACGCCACCCTCGTAGGCAACACCGTGATGGAGCACATCGCCGCCGGCCTCGCACCCGACACGATGGGAGGCCTGCCCTTTACCACCCTCTCGCTCTTTGGCGACTATCACGAGATGGGCGATAAGCTCCCCAAAATGTACTTTGCTCCAGCCGTGGCGGCGTACGTGGGCGGCGACATCACTGCCGGCATGCTGGCCAGCGGCTTCAACACCGGCAAGCGTGTCCGGCTCTTCATCGACATCGGCACCAACGGCGAGATGGCCATCGGTGACGAGGACCGCATCATCAGCTGCGCCACCGCCGCCGGTCCTGCCTTTGAGGGCGCTGGCATCTACTTTGGCATGCCGGCCGCGCCAGGCGCTATCTCCCAGGTCAAATGGGACGGCGAGAAACTCAATATCAAGGTCATTGACGATGTGGAGCCGGTGGGCGTCTGCGGCACCGGCCTGATTGACGCCTTGGCGGCCTTTATCGACATGGGGCTGGTAGACGAGACAGGCCGCATCAGCGATGACGACGAGGTCGACCCGGCGGTCGCCTCATACCTGGGCGAGGACGAGGATGGCAGCATCATCTACCTCACCGAGGGACACGAGGTCTACATCACCCAGAAGGACGTGCGTAACTTGCAGCTGGCTAAGGCCGCCATCTGCGGCGGCACGCTCACGCTCTGCGACGCCTACGGGGTCAGCATCAACGATGTGGAGGAGCTCCTCATCGGCGGCGGCTTTGGCAGCTACATCGACCTTCGCAGCGCGGCCCGCATCGGCCTCTATCCGCCCGTTCTGTATCCCAAGGCAAAGTCCGTGGGCAACGTGGCGGGAGAAGGTGCCGCGGCGGTGCTCATCTCCACGGAGGCGCGTGACGAGATCGGCAAGATCGACAAGCTCACCGAGTACGTCGAGCTCTCGCTGTCGAGCGAGTTCAACGAGCACTACATCGAGTGCATGGGCTTCGGCGAGGATGACGATGACGATGAGGAAGGCGGCTACTGGTCCTAGGCCAATCGCCGCGTCTAACAACATGTGATGAAGAAGGGGCAGGTATCGGACCTGCCCCTTCTTTAGTGTTGGAGATGCGGGCCGCGCATGGGCTGTATGTCGACGGCCACGGGATTAGCGTCCCAGGTGAGCGGGTCCACGACAAACCGGTAGCCGCACCCGTTGCCGGCTCTCCACTCCCAATACGGCTTGTGGGGTCTTCCGTAGGTTCCCAAGATGGACATCAGCGTGCCGCCGTGTCCGACGATGATGACCTGGCGCAGGTTTGCTCGGTCTGATTCATGAACGATCTTGTCAAAGGCCAGGCATGAGCGCCTGGTAAAGCCCTCGCGGCTCTCTCCGCCCGGACAGACGCCGTTGCAGCCTCCTTCGACCCAGGCGCGGTACTCCGCATTGTCGGCCATCTCGTCCGCGCTTCTGCCCTCAAAGGCCCCAAAGTCCATCTCGGCCAACTCGTCGATGACGGTGAGCTGTGCGTTTGGGTAAAAGAGGCGGGCAGTTTGGGAGGTTCGCTGCAACGGGGTCACAAAGGCCAGGTTTACCGCTGGGTCACAGCCCAGGGCGCTAAGCTCAGCCGCTCCTGCTTCATCGAGCGGCTCGTCCGTGCCGCGACCCAGATAGGCGCGGCGCCTGTTGCCGCTGGTCTTGCCATGCCGAAGCAGATGCACGGTGATGAGGCGCGAGTCGTCCTTGAGCACCTGGGGGATGCCGCAGACCATCCGCACCACCTTGGTGGCATGCTGAGCGAGCTCCGAGCAAAGGCGTCCGGAAATCTCGCGCACTCGGCGGTCGTGAGGCTCAAGCGGTATCACGCCGGCGCCCTGCTCGTCGCAGAGGACCAGCTCTTTGGCCTTGAGGGGGGCGATGAGCTCTTGGAAGAGGTCGTCCATAAGCTGGTTGATGTCGGCCTCGGGATGCCGCGACTCATAGTCGGCCAGCCGGGCGCTCACCAGCTCTTGGACATCAGCCACCACCGGGCGCGCATCAATCGCCGCCTGAGCGATCTGCTCGTCAACAAACCCAATCGAGTGGGCGTAGGAGCGCTTTCCGGATGCAGCGCCGCCAACCACCAGTTGCATCTCAACCTCCTAGCAGCCAAGCCCTAAAGAAGGCGGGCCAGCTGTGTGAACACGATGACAGCGAGCATGACGACCTCGGCAACCTGCAGAAACCAGCCGGCCAAATCTCCACTCATCCCGCCAAACTGGCGGCGCGCCATCCCCAGGGTGTACCAGGCCGTGAGGGCATCGGAGACAAGCACAAGCGCTCCGCAGAGTGGGTCGAGCCAGATAAGTCCGGCCCCGCACAGGATGAAGAAGGCGATGAGCACGCCCAAGGCGCCGCTCTTTGAAGAGGCGTGCCTGAAGGTGGCGAGCAGCCCCTTGCCGGAGCTGCCGCCGGCAAGCATGGAGATGGTGCCGCTGGTGGTCCGGCTCAGCACGTGGGCGCAGGCCATGAGGCCCACGGCGGTGAACGTCATGGGCAGTTGGGTGCCGAGGCCGTAGTAGAGCAGCAGGTAGGCAGCGAGCGCGATGACTCCAAAGGCGCCCACCCGCGAGTCCTTGAGAATCTCGCGTTTGCGTTCGGGATCGGCGTGGCTCCCCAGGGCATCGCTCGTATCGACCAGGCCGTCGATATGGATGCCACCGGTCACGGCCAGCGGAATCAGCACCAGTCCGGCAGCAAAGAGCCCTGACCCTATGTCGAGCAGCTGCCCGAGCCAGGCCCACACCAGTAGCAGGGCGCCGATAACGACGCCTACCAGCGGAAAGAATGCCAGCGTGTAGCGCATGCTCTCGTCCTTCCAGGCCACATGGGGCATGGGGATCTTAGAGAACATCAAAAATGCCATGGCTATGGAGCGAAGGATGGTCATGCGCGCATCGCCTCGGCTTCCTGGGCGCGGCGCATGGCGCGGGCCACGCGATCTGCGGTCCCGCTGTCCGCCGGGCCTTTGAGCAGCCGCGGGATGCCGCAGACAAACTCGTAGACATAGTCGGCGCTGTGGGCGGCGGCTTGGTTGATGAGGCCGAGTGCCCGGATGTAGGTGCGGGTTTCCGGCGTGTACGCCTGACGGTCACCGCCGATCTCATTGGTGACGATGACTATGTTATCAGCCGCGGCAATGAGCGAGGAAAGACCTGCCGCCACGCGAGCGCTCGGGTCGATCACAGAGCCATCGGGCGTGAACATCTCGTTGGCCGCCAGGTTGGGGATGTCCTCGAAGAGGATGGTCCCGTGGGCGGGCAGCACCAGCTCATCGACGCGCCGGGGCTGTTCAAAGGTGGTGAAGCCTCGCCCAGCCCGCATCTTGCGGTGCTTGGCTACCTTGGCAGCGCCGTCGGCGCCCCGGGCGTCCATGGTGGCGATGTAGAAGTACGGACGTGGCAGCTCGCTAATGAGCTGCTCGGCAAAGGAGCTCTTTCCGCACGCAGCCCCGCCGGTGAGCAGCACCTTCACTTGATATCTCCGCCTTGCGGGGTGTACGCCTCGATTTGTATGTCGTCAAAGGAGACCATCTCGCGGTAGACCGACAGGGCCATGTCAAGCAAGGGCATGGCGCAGACCGCGCCGGTGCCCTCTCCCAAGCGCATGCCGGCCTGGATCAGGGGCTTGGCACCCAGCTCTTCGAGGACCATATGCGCGGCGGGCTCGGCGGAGACGTGGCTGGCGATCATGGCGTGCGTACTGGCGGGACAGATGCGGGCCGCCACCAGGGCCGAGAGCGCGCTGATGAACCCGTCGATAAGAACTGGCACCTGGTAGAGGGCGCCGCCCAGGAAGACGCCGGCCATGCCGGCAATGTCGAAGCCGCCCACCTTGGCAAGCACGTCGATGGCGTCGGTGGGGTTTGGCTGATTGACCTCGATGCCCTTCTTGATGGCGGCTATCTTGCGAGTCAAGCCTGCGTCTGAGAGGCCGGCTCCGCGTCCGGTGACCTCCTCGATGGGAAGCCCCAGCAAAACGGCGGCCACGGCGCTGGAGGTGGTGGTGTTGCCAATGCCCATCTCTCCGGTGGCCAGAAGCTGGTATCCGCGCTCCTTGTACTCCTTGACAAGTTCGATGCCGGTGGTAAGGCCCTGCTCGGCCTGGGTGCGGGTCATGGCCGGCCCTTTGGTGAAGTTGTTGGTCTGAGGAGCGATTCGCCGGTCGAGGGCGCCCTCGGCGGGGGTTACGCAGCCCATGTCAATCGCTGTCACGTCGGCTCCTGCCACCCGCGCCATGTTGCAGACCGAGGTGTCCATGTGGGCGATGTTGCTGGCGACGATGGCGGTGACCTCTTGTCCCGTCTGTGTCACGCCTTCTTCGACCACGCCGTTGTCGGCGCACATCACAAGTACGCCGCGCTTGTCGAGGCAGACCTGCGGATTTCCGGTCAGACCAGCGATTTGGATGATGTCGTCCTCGAGAATCCCCAGGCTGCCGAGCGGTTTTGCGATAGCGTCCCAGTTGTTCTTGGCTTGCTTGGCGGCCGCCTGGTCAAATGCCGGAATCTGGTCGTTGAGCTGCGAGAAGTCCATAGCGATCGTGCTCCTTGGAACAGGGCGGGAATACGGCGTATCTCATCGATACTACCGCATAGGAGAGAGGT
>OMWF01000077.1 GCA_900314665.1 uncultured Actinomycetes bacterium | reverse complement strand
GCCACAACCACTAAAGAAGGTCGCGCGGGCAGTTCTCGCGCTTGAATGAAAGGATGGACATGGGAAGCAGCGGAAAAGGATTCACCCACATCCGCAAAGGCTCCGGCGGCTCTGGCGCCCATCAGGTCGAGCGCCAAGGCGGCCGCGGCTGGGAGAGCATGTACCGGGGGCGTTGGGCGTACGACAAGGTGGTGCGCTCGACACACGGCGTGAACTGCACCGGTTCATGCAGCTGGAACATCTACGTGAAAAACGGCGTCGTGGCCTGGGAGAACCAGGCCCACGACTACCCGCAGACCCCTGACGACATGCCCGACCACGAGCCCCGCGGCTGCCAGCGCGGCGCGTCCTTCTCGTGGTACCTGTACAGCCCGCTGCGCATCAAGCACCCCTATCTGCGCGCGGAGCTGGCCGAGCTCTGGCGCGAGACCCGCGCCACCCACGCCACGGCGTACGAGGCCTGGGCGTCCATCGCCAGCGACCCAGAGAAGATGCGTCGCTACAAGAGCGCCCGCGGTATGGGCGGCATGGTGCGCGCCACCTGGGACGAGGTGACCGAGCTGGTTGCCAGCTCGCTGCTGTACACCGCGTACACCTACGGTCCCGACCGCAACTTTGGCTTTTCCGTCATCCCCGCCATGTCGATGCTGTCGTACGCGGCCGGCGCGCGCTTTAACAACCTCATGGGCGGTGCTCAGCTCTCCTTCTACGACTGGTACGCCGACCTGCCGCCGGCGAGCCCCCAGATGTGGGGAGACCAGACCGACGTCCCTGAGAGCTCGGACTGGCACAACGCCGGCTACCTGATGATGTGGGGTTCCAACGTCCCTCAGACCCGCACCCCCGACGCCCACTTCATGACCGAGGTGCGCTACAAGGGCACCAAGGTCGTAGCCGTCTCCCCCGACTACGCGGAGTTCTGCGAGTTTGCCGACACCTGGATCGCCCCCAACGTGGGCACGGACAGCGCGCTGGCCATGGCGATGGGCCACGTCATCCTGACCGAGTACTACTGGAAGAAGCCCGAGCCCTTCTTCATCGACTACGCCAAGCGCTACACGGACATGCCCTTCGTGGTCTTCCTCGACAGATGCGGCGAGACGTACGAGACGGGCCGCTTTGTCAACGCCTCCGACCTGGGAATCGACCTGCCCAACCCGGAGTTTGAGTTTGCCGTGTTTGACGCCCAGGCGCAGCGCTTCTCGGTACCCAACGGCTGCATGGGCGAGCGCTGGGGCGAGGCCTCGGCGTGGAACCTCAACCTGAAGGACGCGCTCACGGGCGAGCAGATCGACCCGCAGCTCACGTTTGTGGGCGAGAAGACCGAGGCCGTCCCCTGCGCATTCCCCTACTTTGGCGAGGGCGCGGGCTCGTTTGTGCGCAACGTTCCGGTGCGCCGCATCACCTGCGCCGACGGCACCGAGCGCCTGGTGGCGACCGTGCATGACATCCTCCTGTCGCAGTACGGCGTCGACCGCGGCCTGGGCGGCGAGTGCGCTGCCAGCTACGACGACGCTTCCGTGGCCTTCACGCCCGCCTGGCAGGAGGCGATCACGGGTGTCGACCCGCAGCTCGTCATCGAGACCGCCCGTGAGTTTGCCGACAACTCCGTGCGCACTCACGGCCGCTCGATGATCATCATGGGCGCCGGCATCAACCACTGGTACCACGCGGACGATATCTACCGCACGGTGCTCAACCTGGTGGTCTTCTGCGCGACCGAGGGCCGCAACGGCGGCGGCTGGGCTCACTACGTGGGCCAGGAGAAGCTTCGTCCCGCCGAGGGCTGGGCCTCCCTCATGACCGCGACCGACTGGCAGAAGCCGCCGCGCCTGATGAACGCCACCTCGTTTTTCTACTTTGCCACCGACCAGTGGCGCAGTGATGAGATCGACACCCGCGAGCTGGCCTCGACGCTGCACGAGCCGCGCTACCGCCACAGCGGCGATTACAACGTGCTGGCCGCGCGCCTGGGCTGGCTGCCGAGCTACCCGACGTTCAACGCGAGCGGCGCCTCCATCGTCGAAGCCGCCCGCAAAGCCGGGGCCACCGACGACGCCGGCATCGTGGCCCACACGGTCGACGCGCTCAAGAAGGGCGACCTCGACTTTGCCTGCGCCGACCCCGATGCTCCCGAGAACTTCCCGCGCAACCTCATCGTCTGGCGCGCCAACCTGCTGGGGTCGTCCGCAAAGGGCAACGAGTACTTCTTCCGTCACCTGCTGGGCGCCAAGGACGGCATCCTCGAGGAGGAGCGCATGGCCGCCCGTCCGACCGAGATAAACGTCCGCGACCAGGCGGCCACCGGCAAGCTCGACCTGCTGGTGAGCCTCGACTTCCGCATGACCACCACCCCGCTCTACTCGGACGTGGTGCTGCCCACCGCCACCTGGTACGAGAAGGCGGACCTCTCCTCGACGGACATGCATCCGTTTATCCATCCCTTCTCGGAGGCGGTCAAGCCCGGCTGGGAGTCCAAGTCTGACTGGGACATCTTCCGCCTGCTCGCCCAGGCGGTGAGCAAGGTCGCCACTGAGGCCCAGCTCCCGCCGCTCGAGGACATCGTGGCGGTCCCCCTGGGCCACGATTCCAAAGACGAGCTCGCCCAGCCGTGCGGCGCCATCCGCGACTGGAAGCGCGGCGAGGTGGAGGCCATCCCTGGCAAGACCATGCCGCGCCTGGTGCACGTCACGCGCGATTACACCAAGACCTTTGACAAGTGGATCGCCCTGGGCCCCAACGCCAAGCAGGGCATGGGCGCGGTGGGCCTCACCTGGGACTCCTCCGCCGAGTACGAGAGCGTGGGGACGCGCAACGGCCGCATCGAGGACGAGAGGCTCATCTCCTACGGCATGCCGTCGATTGAGACCGCGGTTCAAGCCTGCGACGCAGTGCTGGCGCTCTCCTCGGCATCCAACGGAGGCCTGGCGGTCAAGGCCTTTGACGCCCTGGAGAAGCGCACCGGCCTCACGGGACTCGCCGAGCAGGCCCAAGGAAGCGCGGACGTGCGCATGACGTACGCGGACACGCAGGTGCAGCCGCGCGAAGTGGTGACCACCCCGGTGTTCACGGGCTCCAACACGGGCCGCCGCTACACCCCGTTCACCCTGAATATCGAGAACCGCGTCCCCTTCCGCACCATCACCGGCCGCCAGAGCTTCTATCTGGACCATGAGCTGATGCGCGAGTGGGGAGAGCAGCTGGCAACCTACAAGCCCATCCTCGACTACCAGCCGCTCAAGCTCGCCCACGACGCCCACGGCCAGCGCGAGATCGTCCTCAAGTTCATGACCCCGCACAACAAGTGGTCGACCCACAGCATGTACTTTGACAACGAGCAGATGCTCACGCTGTTCCGCGGCGGTCAGAGCGTGTGGATGAACGAGGACGACGCCGCTGCCATTGGGGTTGTCGACAACGACTGGATCGAGGTCTTCAACCGCAACGGCGTGGTGACCGCACGGGTGGTGACCACGGCGCGCATCCCGCGCGGGTCGGTGTTCATGTACCACGCGCAGGACCGCCACATCAACGTGCCGGGAACCAAGCTCACCGGCACGCGCGGCAGCTCGCACAACGGCCCGACGCACATCCACGTCAAGCCGACCCACATGATTGGCGGGTACGGCCAGCTGAGCTACGGGTTCAACTACTACGGCACCACGGGCAACCAGCGCGACATCCTGGTCGTCGTGCGCAAGATGGAAGAGGTTGATTGGCTTGAAGGTTAAAGCGCAGATCTCCATGGTGATGAACCTGGACAAGTGCCTGGGTTGCCACACCTGCTCGGTGACGTGCAAAAACACCTGGACCAGCCGTCCGGGCACCGAGTACATGTACTTCAACAACGT
>OMWF01000282.1 GCA_900314665.1 uncultured Actinomycetes bacterium | reverse complement strand
GAGGCCCTTGAGCTGCTGCGCGGCGAGTACCGCTTCAACGGGTACATCCACGCAAAGGGCATCCCCGGGGCCTCGCCGGCGCTCATGCAGCGGCTCGGCCAGCTGGCGGACCGGGTCTCAGTCAACATCGAGCTGCCCAGCCGCGAGAGCCTCGCCGCCCTGGCCCCGCAGAAGAGCACCGCCTCCGTGGCCCAGCCCATGGGGCTCATCCGCGACGGCATTGCCGAGGCCCGGGAGGACACGGCCCTGGCACGGCGTCAAGGCAGGCGCGCGGCGAGGCGCTTTGCTCCGGCGGGGCAGGCCACTCAGATGATTATCGGGGCCACACCGGAGAGCGACCTGCACATCCTGCGCCTATCAAAGTCGCTCTACCAGCGGTTCAACCTCAAGCGCGTGTTTTTCTCGGCCTATCTCTCGGTCAACGAGTCTCCCTTGCTGCCCACGGCCCCCAACCCGCCCCTAGAGCGCGAGCACCGCCTCTACCAGGCAGATTGGCTGATGCGCTTCTACTCCTTCGATGCCGACGAGCTGGTGGACGAGCAGCACCCGTTTCTCGACCCGCAGCTTGACCCCAAGTGCGTGTGGGCGCTCTCCCATATGGACTGCTTCCCGGTCGAGGTCAACTCCGCCTCTTATGAGCTGTTGCTGCGGGTGCCGGGCATCGGGCCCCGCGGGGCGGCGGCCATCGTCCGCGCCCGCAAGAGCCGTACGCTCTCCCGTGACGACCTCAAGCGCCTCAAGGTATCGGTCAAGCGTGCCCGGTTCTTTATCACCTGCAACGGTCGCTACGACCCGTCCCGGACAGGGGAGGGCCCCGTTGCGGCGTCCAGCCGACAAGCCCTCTCGCTGGTTGACGACCCCGCCCGGTTGCGTGCCGCGCTGGTGGCAGAGCTTCCCGGGCGGGACCGGTTGGGACGACGTGCCGTCGACCCAGGGCAGCTCTCGCTTTTTGAGGTCCCCGGCTTTACCGAGGACTCCGCCATCCCGGTGACGGCCGCCGAGCCGGCCAGCTGGAGGCGGATGGCTCGACGCATCCCCAGCACCGCATCCGACGACGCCTGGTTTGTGCCCGGCTCTGCTCCCAAGGTGCTGACATCTCGGCTAACGGGAGCTGCGCGGTGAAGCGCAGACCTGGTGGCTGGGACTTGCAGACAGGGTGCCGCTTCGCCGGTCCGCAGCGCGTCGGCCAGCAAAGCGCCGCCCCCCGGCGCCCATCAGTCCCCGCCCCGCCGCGCGACCTTGACCTGGCCTATATCTATGACGACTCGCTCGAGGGCCTGCTCAGCGCCATCTTCCAGGCGTACGCCCGGCATCAGAACCCGGGCGCTCTCCTGCCGAGTACCGGTGCCCAGCTGGCGCTGGGGCAGCGGGCAGAAGAGATACCCACGGACGGCCGGCAGGCCCTGAGGGTGCGCAACGGCATCGTGAGCCAGTTGGGCGCGGTCACCTTCAACGACGTGGAGCGGGTATTTCTCTCGGATGCCGCTGACCGGGGGACCGCCGCCTACCGCTTTCTGCGCCGCGGGTTCGAGGTGGGCGGCAAGGTGCGCAACGACTTGGCACATCCCGATGTCGCCCGGTTTGCCCAGCTGTCGGTGTCAGTGGCCGCCGAGTGCGAGCGGGTCCGTCAGTTCACGCGCTTCAGGCAGATGGAGGGCGGCGTCTTCTATGCCCGCATCAGCCCCACGGCCTGCGTGATTCCCCTGGTTATGGGCGGCTTTGCCGCACGCATGGGCCCCGAGCCGTTTCTCCTCTACGACGACGTCCACCAGCTGGCGGGCGTCTGGGACGGCCGACGTTGGGGCCTGCGGCGTACTACCGGCGTCAAGCCGCCGGCGCCCACGGCGGCTGAAGCGCAGATGGCGCGGCTCTGGCGCACCTTCTACCAGACCATCGGCGTCGAGCAGCGGGCGTGCGAGCGCTTGCGCCGGCAGTTGATGCCGGTGCGCTTCTGGCCTCATATGACCGAGTTCGAGACGCTCGATTGACTGCGCGACGGGTCGACGGGTCGCTTTTCGCCGACAGGGCGCCGGCAGAGCTCCTCTCAAGCTCCCAGTTGGAGGCTTCCCGGGTGGTAGATGAGCCCCCGGTCAGCTTCTGGTTGGATGAGAGAGGCGTTGGTCGGATGCTGGGCGGCTACGCGACCCGGCTGCTGGTCAAACCATGGCCGGATGTCGACCAGACGACGGTCAGACGCTGGTTGGATGTCGGCTGGGTTTGAGCTGGGTGCTGAGGCAAGCATTGGCCAGTCGCCGGTCAGGTGTGGGTCAGACGCCGGTCTGATGGTGGATGGATCCTGGCCGGACGCTGGTCGGATGCAGGTCAGAACGGTGTCGGCCTTCTTCTGCGACACCTTAACCGCGAGCCTCTATCCTCATTCCTGCGAGGCGACCACTCGCGCCTCATCCCCGGGAGCTGGGAGGTGTCATGCATGCGTGCGAGCTTGTTCGCGGCCTGGCCGAGCTGCTCTGGCCCACCCGCTGCGCGGTGTGCGATGAGCCGGGGCAGCTGCTCTGCGAGCGCTGCGCCTCTCAGCTTCCTCTCATCGACGGCAACCTCGCCTGTCCCTGGTGCGGCGCTCCGTACGGGTGGCTGAGCTGCACGGAGTGCGATCCGTACCGGGTGGCGATGACGAGCCCGCGCGCCGGCGGTCGGGACGCGCCTGGCACGCTGGGGGACGGGGCCACGTCGCCCTTCTCCTTCGAGCGGGCTCGCTGCGCCGCCGAGTATCGGGACGGCGCTTCTCGGCTGGTGCGCGTCTACAAGGATGGGGGAGAGCGGCGCCTGGCCCCGTATCTGGCCCGGTTCATGGCGCAGGCGTTGGACGGCGGGTGGGTGGCATGGGCCGACGCCATCGCGTACGTGCCCGCCACGCCACAGGCCCAGCGGCGCCGGGGCTTTGACCATATGGCGCTCGTGGCTTGCGAGCTCGGCAAGCTCGTAAGCCTGCCCGTGCTGGCGGGTCTCGCCCGCCGAAAGGTCCTCGATCAGCGTCAGCTGGGCCGAGAGGAGCGGGCCCGCAATGCAGCGGCAAGCGTGCAGGCTGTGGACTTGGAGCTGACGGGGTTGCGGATCCTGCTCGTCGATGACGTGTTTACCACCGGGGCCACCTTGAACGCCGCCTCAGCTGCCCTGCTCGCGGCACATGCGGCGGCGGTCAGGGCACTAACTTTTGCTCGCACGTGGTGAGAGCCTGCCGGGGCTGGTATTATTCATCAGAATGTTCCCCTTGGGCTGTGGTTGCGGAAGCTTTGCCGAGCTTCCTAGTCCAAGGCAGAGGCGGTCAAAAGGATCCACGTAAGCGACCTGGGCAACCGGGCGCGAGCATGGCGCTTCCTAGAGGTAAGACGCACCGTCCGCAGGAAGGCACAGGGTCTTTCCGGACGAGAGGACTAGTCGTGAGATGGTATCGAGCAAACGTCCCGGTGCGCGAGTGTGGGGTCAAAGACCAGGTCAGCCAGGGGGAGCAGGTCGAGAAGGAAGGGGCAGGAGGACGGATGAAGCGGTTATCGGCATGGGTGGCGGCCATCGCGTTGGTCGTGTCTGTCGGGTTGCTGGGCGGGTGCACCAATCCGCTGCAGGGCTCCTCGAGCGGCTCCTCTTCTAACGCCACCAGTCTGACTCCCAAAACCTCGGCCACCATCAGCTCGGGCGTGCTTCGCGTGGGCGTCGATTACTCGTCGGCTCCCTTCGCCGGCACCAACTCCAATGGCGATGTGGTTGGTCTCGACGTTGACGTAGCCGCCGCTATCGCCGAGCAGCTGGGTTGCACCGTCGAGTTTGTCGACGTTCCCGACAACGCCGCCGACAGCGCCCTGCAAAACAAGACCGTCGACATCGTCATGAACATCGCCGCGCGCGACTACGCTGCCACCTCGGTCACCACCGTGGGTCCCTATCTCACCGATGGGCCGGCTCTGTTCACCCGCTCTTCGTCGAGCGCCGCTTCCAGCACGTCGGCTTCTACCACTTCAAAGACCGTGGGCGCCACCCTGCCTGCAGGTGCCAAGGTCTCCGCTCAGGGGTCGTCGGTCGCGGCCAACCAGGTGAGCACTGCCAACACAGGCATCAGCCTCACCACCACCTCCACGCTCTCAGAGGCGTTCGATAGCCTCGAGCAGGGCACGGTCGACTACACGGCAGCCGACGCCCTGGTGGGCTCCTACAT
The DNA here is from genome assembly GCA_900314665.1 of uncultured Actinomycetes bacterium. Taxonomy (GTDB): domain Bacteria; phylum Actinomycetota; class Coriobacteriia; order Coriobacteriales; family RUG033; genus RUG033. The sequence continues at coordinate 402 of OMWF01000282.1, read as the reverse complement.
CGCCCTGGGCTACTCCGACATCGTCCTGAGCCGGTCGCTCTCCTCGACTGCGGGCATCTACATCGGCATTTCTGCAAAGAACACGCAACTTGCCTCCGATGTCAACGGAGCGCTGGCCGCCATCCGCGGCAACGGGGTGCTCAAGGTGACCATCACCAAGTGGGCCGGCTCCGACCTCTCATCGCTTCCCGACCCGGTGGACACCGCCACTTATAGGACCAACGCCTCGCAGACCACCTCCACGGCCAGCACTGCCCCTGCGGCAACCACGACCTCGGCAGCCGGCACCGCAGCCGCTGCCACTGCTGCTTCTGCGGCCTCGACGGCGACGCGATAGCAGTAAGGGCGCCTGCATCTCCTTCAGAGCCGCAGGCCTTTGCGGGCCGGGTGGCGGGCAAGGTC